>CAISYK010000037.1 GCA_903889605.1 uncultured Bacteroidota bacterium | reverse complement strand
AAAATTTTAAGTATTTTTGATAATATGCAAACACGGATAAATAAATACATCAGTGAAACAGGATTTTGTTCCAGACGTGAAGCCGATAAGCTTATAGAAGCTGGCAGAGTTACCATTAATGGAATAAAGCCTGAAATGGGAACTAAAGTCAGTCAGGGTGATACTGTTGAAATTGACGGCAAACCTTTAAAATCAAAAGAAGAATCCATTTATATCGCTTTTAATAAACCCATAGGTATCACAAGTACTACTGATTTAAAAGATAAAGACAATATCATAGATTTTATAAATCATTCTAAAAGAATTTTCCCGATTGGTCGGCTTGACAAACCTTCGGAAGGATTGATATTCCTAACCAATGATGGTGATATTGTAAATAAAATATTACGCGCAGGAAATAATCATGAAAAAGAATATGTGGTTACGGTTGATAAATCTATAACACCTGAATTTTTAAACAAAATGGGGAACGGTGTAGCAATACTTGAAACCATTACTCAAAAATGTTTTATTGAACAACAAGACAAAAATAGATTCAGAATAATTTTGACGCAGGGCCTTAACCGGCAGATCAGAAGAATGTGTGAAGAATTGGGATACAATGTGACCAAGCTGAAACGCATCAGGATTATGAATATTAAATTAGATGGTATTGCCGTTGGTAAGTGGAGATATTTAACAAGTGATGAAATTAATATTATCAATAATCTGGTTGCAGGTTCCATAAAAACGGAAGAGGCTTCCTGCTTACAAGATAATACTGAGGAATAAAATGAAAAGATCAGCAGCAATTATCGGAGGAGGGCCTGCAGCAATGATGCTGGCAGCAATGCTTGATGAGCAAAAGTTTGATGTAACTATTTATGAAAAAAATTTAACCATCGGAAGAAAGTTTTTAGTAGCGGGTGACGGAGGTTTTAATTTGACGCATTCCGAAGAGAAGGAACTATTTATTTCAAGATACACTCCTGCATCATTTTTTGAAAATATTATTTCTTCCTTTTCCAATACCGACTTAAGGAATTGGCTAAGCAGCATTGGAATTGAAACTTTTGTAGGCAGCAGCAAACGTGTGTTTCCATTAAAAGAAATAAAGCCAATTGATGTGCTTACCGCTGTTTTAAGTGTATTGAAGAAAAAGAATGTTTCGTTAAAAACCCAGCACACCTGGAAAGGCTGGAAAAACAATGAACTTTGTTTTGAAATATCAAATCAGATAATAAATGTAAAAGCAGATATTGCAGTGTTTGCTCTAGGCGGAGCCAGCTGGAAAGTAACGGGTTCTGACGGCACATGGATAAATTATTTTGCCGAAAAAGGAATTGATATAATTCCCTTTCAGGCTTCCAATTGCGCTTATCAAATACATTGGAACAGTGAATTTATTAAAATTGCTGAGGGGAAATCATTAAAAAATATTTTATTAAAATGCGGCAGTAAAGAAAAAAAAGGAGAAGCCGTGATTACAAAATTCGGCTTAGAAGGAGGAGCAATATATGCTTTAAGTCCTGAAATAACGAAACAGCTGAATGAAAATAATACCGCCCAATTATTTTTGGATTTAAAACCTTCACTTACTGCTTTGGAAATAAAAAACCAAATTGCCCACACACGAAATAAATCATTAAGCAAGCATCTGGAAAATGAACTGAACCTTAATCAGGTTCAATCAGCATTGCTTAAAGCCGTTTTAAGCAAGGAAGAATTTATAGACATTGAAACTCTTTCTGAAAAAATTAAAAATCTTCCCCTCACTATAACTTCAGCAGCTCCTATTGATGAAGCCATTTCAACTGTCGGCGGTATTTCTTTAAATGAGATTGATAACGCATTTCAATTAAAAAAACTGCCTAATAATTACGCAATCGGCGAAATGCTCGACTGGGATGCACCTACCGGCGGATATTTACTCCAAGGGTGTTTCAGCATGGGGTATTGTTTGGCAAAAATATTGAATGAATCAAAACCGCGTTAGTAATTTTTTGTGGGAGATTACTTAAATCTAACTAATGCGGATAATTTTCTGTATTTGTTATATATAATCCTCCTTACCCCTGACAGGGTTTCAAACCCTGTTAGGGTTGACTAAATGTAATCGATTCCATTTGTCATAACGTTGAAATCACTGACCCAAAGCAGGGTTTAAAACACGTTATGGCTGCCTAAAAGCAATTTATTCTATTTATCATAATGATACATTTCCTTACCAGGCATGGTTTTTAAATCCAGTTAGGGTTGACTAAACATAATTTCTTATCTTTGGCAAGCAGTCATAAACCATACCCCTAACAGGGTCTCAAACCCTGTCAGGGAGCGGAATAACAATATAATAGTTTTATCTGCTTACATTGATTACTAATAATTCATTAATAAATCATGATTTCACAAGCTTCTGCTTTACTCAAAAAACACTACGGTTACGATCAGTTTCGACCAATGCAGGCTGAAGTAATTCAGTGTGTGATAGATAAAAAAGATGTTGTTGTACTTATGCCTACCGGCGGTGGAAAATCAATCTGTTTCCAGATTCCCGCTCTTCTGCTGCCAGGATTATGCATTGTTGTTTCGCCGTTAATATCTTTAATGAAAGACCAGGTGGATGCGCTCAATTCTAATGATATTCCGGCAGCATATCTTAACAGCAGCTTAAGTTTTAAAGAAGAAGAAAATATAATACTGCAGTGCCTGAACGGACAAATTAAACTGCTTTACATTTCACCGGAACGCATGGTGCAGGAAATGAACCGGCTGCTTACAAGACTTCCTGTCCGGTTATTTGCAATTGATGAAGCTCATTGCATCTCTTCGTGGGGTCATGATTTCAGGCCAGAATACACTCAATTGAAACTTCTGAAAGAAAATTTTCCTTCTATTCCAGTAATTGCATTAACCGCTACCGCCGATAAAACCACACGCAGAGATATTATTAAACAGCTTAATTTGCCGAACCCAGAAGTGTTCATTGCCTCGTTTAACCGCCCTAATTTAAGTCTTTCTGTTAAGTCTGGAATTAAGCCTAAAGAACGTGTAAAAGATATTATTGAATTTATTGCTGATCGTGAAAATGAAGCAGGCATTATTTATTGCCTGAGCCGGCAAACTACTGAAAAATTACGAGATGCCTTAAAAGCAAAAGGAATAAAAGCAGGCTGTTATCATGCTGGTTTGCCAAGTGATGAGCGAAGTAAAACGCAGGACGATTTTATTAATGACAAATTGCAGGTGGTATGCGCTACTGTGGCTTTCGGCATGGGAATCGATAAGTCTAATGTGCGCTGGGTAATCCACTTCAACCTGCCTAAAAATATTGAAGGTTATTATCAGGAAATAGGCCGTGCAGGCCGCGATGGATTAAATAGTGATACGATATTGTATTATAATATTGCCGATTTGGTTATGTTAACCAAATTTGCCCAGGAAGGAAGCCTTGCAAAAATAAATTTGGAGAAGTTAAGGCGTATGCAGCAATTTGCTGAAGCCGATATTTGCAGACGAAAAATTCTGCTGAGTTATTTTGGTGAAACACCTCATGAAAATTGCGGTAATTGTGATGTATGTGAAAATCCGCGTAAGCATTTTGACGGTACATTATTGGTTCAAAAAGCATTATCTGCAATGATGCGTATGGAAGAGAAAGTCGGAACCACCATGCTTATTGATGTTTTGAGAGGCTCATCAAAAGGTGAACTTATTGAACATGGTTATAATAAAATAAAAACTTATGGTGCCGGCGCTGACCTGAGTTTCGCAGCATGGGAGCAGTATATTCTGCAGATGTTAAACCTTGGATTGATTGAAATCGCCTATGATGAAGGTTTTACATTGAAAATAACCGAGTCTGGTAAAGAGGTTTTATATGGGAAACGCCAGGCTGATTTGGTACAGCCGCAGGTTAAAATCGCTGAACCTATTGAACGCAAAGCAAAACGCAGAAAGTTTGCTGAACAAGGCGATGGAAATTCCTTATTTGAAGCCCTGCGTAAATTACGCAAACAAATAGCCGACAAAGAAAGACTGCCTGCATATATTATTTTCAATGATGCCTCATTGCGTGAAATGGCTTCGGAGAAGCCATTAACAGAGGAGGAAATGCTGGCCATTTCAGGTGTAGGACAACTCAAATTTGAAAAATACGGTCAGGAGTTCTTAACTGTTATTCATGAGTTGTGTTATGGTATTTCAGCAAAATTGACAAAAGTAAATACGGTTGAAGAAACTTTAATTCTTTATAAACAAAATTTATCCGTCGATGAAATTGCACTTAAACGAAATTTAAGTGTAACCACTATTTATTCCCACATAGCACAGCTTTATTTGAAAGATGATATAACTTCTATCGAGAATTATGTCAGCCTTGATGAAATTAATAGTGTAAAAACAGCTTTGAAAGCTATAGGTAAGATTCAAAAATTAAAAGATGTTTTCGACTTTTTAAATGCCGAAATAAATTATTTCAAAATACGGCTTGCACTGGCTTATATAGAAAAGAACGGGCAATTTAATATAGTTGATAATTGATGTGCATTAATCAGCGAGAAAAATAAAATATCAACCTCGATCTGCGAAACTCTGCGAAAACTCTCTGCGTTAATCAGCGAGAAATAAAAAAACTTCACAAATCACATTTTACAAAATATTCTTTTTACCATTTTTATTAAACAATCGTATTTTATAAAAATAGGCGACCGAAATCATTCCCGCCAGAAAAGGAAACCCCGCATAATTTTTTATCTCTTCATGATGAAAAAACTCGCACAGCATCCAATACGAATTGCCAGAAATCCAAAATAAAACAGCAAGATTAATCCAGAATTCATCATCTTTTCCGCGCCGGCTTTTTAAAGTAATAATTAAGGCAACCGAAATAGTAGGTATTATCATTGTAATGCCAAGCGCACGCCACTGAAGCATCCAGCAAGTATCCTTCAATAACCAAAGAGGTATGTGAAGATTTTCGTAATGACGGGTTTTAAACATGAAACAAATGTAAATACAAATTTATATCAATAGTTATTTCTTGATGACATAAGTCGATTAATTCCGTACTTTTTCTTAGGCTTTTAATTATTTACGGCAGCTATGGAGTTTATGAGTATTGAAAATTTACATAATTAAATTTATACCCATTCACTTATAGACATTTGTTGTATAAATATGAAATATAATTGTTTTTGAAAATATTACTTGCAAAAGGATTGAGCTCAGAAGGGAAAAGAGAAAATTCCCATTATGAAACCAGCTGATAATATTTTGATAATACAGCTTTGCCAGCCTTTGTTTTTTAATTGTGCTGTATGATTAAATTATTGTTGTATAACGAATTTCTTTGCTGCAGCATCACCTTTGGATGAGATACCCTTTAATAAATATATTCCATTTGGAAGATTTTTAGTATCCAAAATTTCATCGTTCTTAATTTCTTGGTGAAAAAGTATTTCTCCATTCACATTAAGTAATTCTATGTTCCATACTGCGTTATTATTTTCAAAATGAATAAATATTTTATCCGCGGCAGGATTTGGAAATATTTCAAAAACAGCGTCTTTTGCGGTAATAGGATTGTTTGTATGGGTGCTGACATTCAAATCTGAGAACAGCCATTGATATGCGGCCGGAAATTCGCGGGCCCAAAACCATTCACTGTGCTGTCCGTCAGCAAATGTCAATAAATCAATTCTTGAAGCATTTAATCCTTCATTAATAAGGCTGTCCCTCATGTCCATCATCTGCGGAGCCATAGTTGTAGATTCTGTTGTACCGGAAACAAAATAAAATTTCATGTCAGGCTGAATACCCTGTATACGGACCTGACTGAAAATGGAGTCAGAAAACCAGAATGAAGGAGATAAGATTCCTGCTTTTTTGAATGTTTGCGGATACTTAACAGCACCGTACTGTGAAATCAATCCTCCCATTGAACTTCCCATTATTCCAGTGTTTTCAGGCTGTGCAAGTGTTCTGAATATGCCGTCAATATATGGCTTGAGGTCATTTGCCATCCAATCAATATATTCATCCCCTTCACCGCCTCCATATGAGGAATTTATCCAGGGAGAATATTCATCCATCCGGGTTGCACCGCCGTTATCTATACCAACTATTATAATTCCATAATCACCTTGGTTAAAAAGTGTATTCAAGGATTCATCAATTTCCCATTCCCCGTAGGCAGAAGAATATTGATCAAATAAATTTTGACCGTCCTGCATATATAATACAGGATATTCTTTTTGAGAAGTATGATAATCAGGAGGCAGATAAATCCAAATTTTTCTGGTTCTGTTCAGCTGAGGTATCGGGAAATCAGTATCCAATATATGAACATTGGAGCTCGCTGTCGTATGACCATTTCCTCCTATGTCCTCCCAGCCGTTTATCTGAATATTTATAGTTGCAGGAGCGCCGCTGTATGTATATGTTCTGTTTGCAATATTAGCCCCTTGTGCATCTGACTCTACTGAAACCCATGCTCCCCTGGTAATTTTATATTCTAACAGCCCTGGCGCAGGATTAATAGTAATTTCAAAAATGTTAAATCCTGTGCGGGTAAATTTATATGCAGAATTATTTTCTGACCATGAATTAAAGGTGCCGGCAAGAAATAAATCATCCGCAAGCGGCGTCAGGTTATATGCATAATCAATTTTAATTGTAAGCTGGCTCCAGGCTAAAACAGGGATAAATAAACATAATGTAAAAAGTTTTTTCATAACAAAATATTTTTAAATCGATTAATTCTGCAATTATTTGCCGCAGGACAACCTTTTTGTAAAGGTATGTTTTTTAAGTGGTTATGAGAAAGTTAAATATACAAGTCCCATTTTGACTGTGCATATATTGTGAAATTAGATTTTATTTCATCCTTCCTGCCTGAGTCCAAAAGATTCTTATCAATTTCATTTGTGCGTTTCCCATACTTAAAAATAGAAAGCGGCGGGCTTTAACTTAAAGTTTTTGTAATGGCGAAAGGATCTCTGCTCCATTCGCTTTATGCCGTATCAAAAAAAAGAGTTGTAAAACATTTCAAGCAGAATTTTATGATTTTTCTTTTACTTGCTCTTCATTTCGCTATTTTATTTAGTTTTTATTAGTACGAAGTATCGGCAATATGCAGGTTTTTATTTACTCCATTTCGGTACTAATAAATTCCTGTCTTGTTAATAATTACTCAAAAAGGTTGTATATTCGCAAAAAAAACTTGAAATGAAAAAAATATTTCTTATTGCATTGACTTTTATTTTGCTGTTATTTAAAAATGCGGAAGCTTCGCATATTGCCGGCGGAGATTTAAGTTATACCTGTTTGGGCGGTAACCAGTATCAAATTAATTTAAACCTGTTTGTTGACTGTTTGGGTTTTGATCCAGGTGCTCAGCAAAGTATTGACTTTACAAGCACCTGCGGAGGTACAGCCACTATGTATGTTGATGTAACAAATCCAGGCGGGACAGAAATATCTCAATTATGTGCGGCTCAAATTAATAACAGTACCTGCAACGGAGGAAATTTACCCGGAATGTGGGTGTTCCATTTTACCGGTACAGTTACGCTCGCTCCTCCATGTAATACATGGACAATGAGCTGGACAACCTGCTGCAGGAATGCTGCGGTTTTAAATTTGCTTACCCCTGATTCCTTTGGAAGCTATATTGAAGCTACACTTAACAGTACTACTGATACATGCAATAATTCACCATCTTTTACTTCTCAGCCAATACCTTATGTATGTGCCAATCAGTTAGTGAGTTACAATTATGGTATTGTTGAAATCGATGGCGATTCACTTTATTATTCATTGATTGATGCAATGGATGCCGGAGCTGTCAATCTTTCTTATACACCAGGTTATTCTGCTTCAGCGCCGATTCCAGGAATTACAATAAATCAAACAACCGGCCTGTTAACTTTTACACCTACGGTTTTAGGGAATTTTGTAGTTGTTATAAAGGTTCAGGAATATGATCACGATGGAAACCTTAAAGGCACTGTTATGCGGGATATACAATTTATAGTACAAAGCTGCACTAACATTGTGCCGGATCCTGCAGCAGGTGCAATTACCGGACTTACAGGTGCAGCTATTCAAACTGGGCAATACTCCTTAGAGATGTGCGAAGGTCAATCATTTTCCTTTAATGCTGCTTTTACAGACTCTAATCCGGGAGATGTATTAACTATTCTTTCGAACATAGCATTGGTGCTTCCAACTGCTGTAATTACTACTTCCGGAACAAACCCTCTGGTGGCAACTATCAGTTGGACGGCGCCCAGTGGCTCGGCTAATACAAACACATCATTTAGTGTTACTGTTAATGATGGGGCTTGTCCGGTACCGGGTCAGCAAACTTTTGTTTATGACATCAATGTTTTAACCAGGACACTCGCAGGGCCTGATAAAATAATCTGCGGTGATCAGACTGCTGCATTGCACGCAGCCGGAGGAAACATTTTTACATGGAATGTAATAAGCGGGCCGGCAATGGCTGTAGGTACAAATTTTTCTTGTAACCCTTGCGCTGACCCAATTGCATCACCTGTTTCAACCACGACCTATGAAGTTGTAAGTGATTTAAGCGGTACATGTGTAAACCGAGATACAATTACAGTAAATGTGGTTCCTGATTTTTCTTTTGTTACAACACAAACCACGGATACATTATGTTTACAGCAGCTTGTAACTTTAAATATAGCAGGCTCTCCTATTGGAACATATACTTATTTGTGGTCGCCGGCAGCATATCTGAATTATGATACTGTTGCAAATCCTGTTGCAAATGTTGCCATTGCAGGAACTTACAACTATTATGTTGGTATAACAAGTCCTTTGGGCTGCCTTAAGCATGATACAGCAACAATCACTATACTGCCTCCTATTCGGACAAGAGTTGGGGCTGATACAATATTATGCAGCACTCAAAGCACTCCTTTACATGCAGTCGGCGGAAACACTTTTACGTGGAGCGTATTAAACGGTGCCCCTCCTATAGCTGTTGGTACTAATTTTTCCTGTAACCCTTGTGCGAATCCCGTGGCTGCACCAACTGTAACAACAGTATATCAGGTAACGAGTAATTTAGGCGGAACTTGTATTAATAAAGACACTATAACAGTTACTGTTGTTCCCAATTTTACAAATACAATAACACAAACCGGAACTGTTACCTGTTTATTACAGCAGCCAATTCAAATAAATGTGGCAACATCTCCTGCTGATGCCTATTCTTATGTGTGGAACAATACATATTCTTTAAGCAATTATACAATTCCTAATCCGTTGGCTAACATTGTTACGCCTGGAACCTTTTTTTATGTTGTTAGCGTAACAAGCCCTTTGGGATGTGTAAAACGAGATTCCACCAGTATAACAATAGTTCCAAGTTATCCTCCCAATCCTGTTGCTTATGGATCTGATACTATTGGCTGTCCTGGAGATACTGTTTTCCTTGGGGTAACTTTCGGAACTTCAATACCTTCGGTATGCGGAATCAATCCTATTGGCTGTTCGTCGCCGCTAACTGCAGTTGTGGGGGCTGGAACAGCTACTAACTCGGCTACTGATTGGCCGGCACCTTATGGTAATTGGTATACATCTGCAAAACAACAGTTTTTATTTAAAGCATCAGAGTTAATTGCGGCTGGTATCACTGGCGGCAAAATTGATCAGATAGATTTTAACGTTACCTCTATCCCTACAAGCGCAATAACCACATATCATCAGTATACAATTAATATGGGGTGCACCAATGCTACGTCCCTTTCCACATGGATCCCGGGTTTATTTAATGTTTATACTCCCAAGAATCATTCAGTGACAACTGGCTGGAATGCTCACCATTTTGATAACGCTTATGAATGGGACGGAATATCAAATGTTGTCGTTGAAATTTGTTTTAATGAAGGCCCTCCAAATCCAAATTATACCCAAAACTGCCTTTCCACTTTAACAACAACTTCGTTTGTTTCGTGCTTGTATAGTTACAGCGACATGACCGCAATGTGTCCGGATTTAGGAATACCACAGACTTCAAACGACAGGACGAATATAAAATTCCATTATTGCGGCGGGTCGCCGGATTCTTCTAGATATACATACAGCTGGTTTCCGCCTGCAGGTATTGTTAATCATACAGGACAATATACAGGAGCCGTTCTGCCAGGACAAACAAACTATTACGTAATCGTTACTGACACGGTAAGCGGATGTCTGGATACTGCCTATTTTCATGTTTCTGCAACAACGCCGAGCCCGCTTGTAATAGATGCAGGAAGCAATGTTATTATTTGCCCTGGGTCAGTAACAACACTTACTGCCACCGGTGCCTCTTTCTATACATGGAGCCCGCCCACTAATTTGTCAAGCATTCACACTGCGGTTACAAACGCAAATCCAACTGTGACTACTACTTATACCGTAACTGGAACAGCTGACTGTGCAACAGGTCCTGGACACGACAGCATAACAGTTTCGGTTCTTACAGGAGGGCCGTTAATTATAGATGCAGGCCCGGACAAAGAAGTCTGCGGTGCAGCCCCTTATAGTTTGAGTGCGACTAGTTTCGGCGGCAGCGGAGGAAATCGTTATTTTTGGACAATTGTATCTGGAACAATTACAGACAGTATTCACAACCCACATTCAGTGAGCGCTGCATTTGTAATTCCAACTGCAGAAAATATTAATACGTACCAAATTACAGTTACTGATACATGCGGTAATACAGCATCTGATATGGTGGTTGTAAATGCACTTTTAGAATGCAAATTAATAATTCCGAACGTGTTTACTCCAAATGGTGATGGTGATAACGATTATTTTCTTATTTCCGGAGTTGGTATAAAAACATATTCTGTAGTGATATATAACCGCTGGGGCAGAAAAGTTTTTGAATCAAATGATATTAAACAAAGTTGGGATGGAAAAAATGTAAACGATGGAACTTATTTCTATTTAATAAAAGCAGAATCCATAAACGGAAAACAATTTGATGAAAAAGGTTATCTTCAGCGTATTGGAAAATAGTCATCTTCAACTAAATGCATATTTGGAATACAGTTTTGTTTTTAGCCGCGTAATTTTTATAATTGCTGTAATTACAAAATAGAGGATTGTAATTTTTTTTCATATTTTTTTTCTCAAACTACCTGTAAAATATATTTCCCGGCATCGTGCCTAACCTAGGCCTGCCGCAAAAAATGAAAAAAACTTAAGTGATGCAACCAAATAATGCATCTTTGCATCTCCTACATAGAAACCAAAATGACTGATGAGCAAATAGTAAAAGGGTGCATAGAAAAAAATGCAGTTGCCCAAAAATATTTATACGATAAGTTTGCCCGAAAAATGATGGGTGTTTGCTTACGTTATTGTGATAATCAGGAAGATGGTGAAGATGTGCTTCAAGTTGGATTTATTACTGTTTTTGAACATATATCTACATTTAAAGGTACGGGGTCTTTTGAAGGATGGATAAGGAAAATAATGGTAAACACCGCCCTTACCAATATTAGAAAAAATAAAAAATTCAAACAAAATATTGCAATGGACAGCGTGTTATATATGCTGCCTTCATCTAACCATATAACAGAAAATTTTGCGGCTAACGATTTGTTGAAAATTATACAAACTTTGCCTCCAGGATTTAGAACTGTTTTTAATTTATATGCAATAGAAGGTTATTCTCACAAGGAAATAGGTGATTTGCTGAACATATCGGAAGGTACTTCTAAATCACAATATTCCAGAGCGAAAGCTCATTTACAAAAAATAATACCAAATAGATAGAGAGAGAGGGAACATGAAAAAAGACGATATAGAAGATTTATTTAAAAAATCATTTGAGGAATACGAAGCTGAAGTAAACCCCAGCGTTTGGAAAAACATTCGAATAGGCCTAAAATGGGGTGGCTTAGCCCTTTTGTTTAATACTATTTTAAATAAGATAGGGACTACCACTATTATTGCAATTCTTTCCGCTGTAGCTGTGATCAGTACTGTAGCGATTTTAAATAAGTCAAAAAGTAATGCTGATAAAACACCGCCTGCTGCAAACGAATCTCCTATATCAGCAGTGAAAACATCAGATACTGCTGATTCTGAAAATAAAGTACGGCAAAATAATACCGAACCAAAGGAGCTTAGCAGCAAAGTTTCATTAGATACAAAAGCTTCAGATGACGGCCAGAAATCCGTGCTTACATCCGCAAATACTGCTGCAGAGACTGAAAAAAAGGAGAATAAAAAAACCGAGCCAGCAGCAGCAAAATTATCTGTTGAGCCTATCGCCTCAATAGTCGCAAGTACCACTAACGGAACTGCCCCGTTAATTGTGGAGCTTACAAATAATGGAATAGGAAAAACAAATAAGTGGAAATATAGTGATGGAAAAAAAGCAAACTCTGCACCTAATTCTGTTCACGTATTTGAAACTCCCGGAGTTTTTTCAGTTGTTCTTTCTTCAGTTAGTGCAGATGGTAGAACAGCCATTGACAGCATAAAGGTTGAGGTGACTGGCTATGCTGCCGGAGCTTCTGTTCCAAAAGAATTTTCTCCAAATGGCGATGGAGTATTGGATGAATTGTATTTCAAAATAAAAAATATAGCCAAAATGAAGGCTGAAATTTTTGATAATAAGGGGAATGTAGTTTATAAATCTGAAAGCATTGATGCCAAGTGGGATGGTAAGGATTTGTCAGGAAAAGAAGCCAAAGAAGGGATTTATTTTTATCTTATTAATGCTGAAGGCGCAGATGGTAAAAAATATGAACCCAAAGGATCCATTAAGCTTACCAGATAATTTTTTAATTCCAAGTTAGGCAGACGTATTAATAAATGTTCATGAAGCCTATTTATTGCAGATTCTGCGTTATGGATTGGTGTGCCGTGAATTGTTACTGATTTGCAGCAGTAACGAATGTTGTATAAAAGATGATAGCAGGTCTATCACAGTCGCTGTGCAAGCGGAGGCTGTAACTCGCCTCTCGGTGCTGTAAGAGTAATCAAATGGTATTGAACGGAAAGAGGAAAAGGCTGTACAAAACAGTCAGGTATGAATAAGAGAGATGAATGCAAATGAACCATTGAAGAAGTTGTGAGATAACGCACTCCTTGTCAGAAGTCAGTTTTCAATCCGACTGATGATTAATTATAGCGGCCACTTGCATACTGGCTATAAGACAAGCGCAATAGAGATGGCATGACTCTTATTTGGGCTTATATAGAACTCGGGAAGTCCTTAAATGATGCGAAGTGAAACGTACAAATAGGCAATACCTATAAGGCAGAATAGCGAAGTATTTAAGGATGGCGGACTGAATCGTAGTAGTGCAGAAACCTTTGTAATCAAGGTGGAGCAAAGGATTCAGCTTATTCAATTGAACTGAGAAATACAACATTGGGCAACCTGTGGATGATTGATTTTAGTTTAATAGGTATAAGAGTATCTTATACATAATAAGACGAGCCGTATGAAGTGAGAGCTTCACGTACGGTTCTGTGAGAGGCTTAGGGTGAAACTCCCTTTGCCTACTTGACCAGCGAAAATCCTTTTT
>CAISYK010000036.1 GCA_903889605.1 uncultured Bacteroidota bacterium | reverse complement strand
TTGCCAAAGGTTTGGCTATGTTGACCCCGGTCGGAGCCGCTGTTGGAGTGGCTGGATTGGCTATTCAAAATAAAGATTTAATTAAAAGTACTATTGGTGGTGCAGCGAATTCGGCTACAACCGTTGTTCAAAAAGTGTCTACACCTGTATCTTCGGTTATAAAAAAGACCGAAACAACACTTTCATCTACGGCTCAAAAAATTGAATCAGGTGTGAAAACGGGAGCGTCGACACTTGAATCTGGTGTGAAAAAAGTGGGTGGTGGTATTGTTTCTTTTAATTTGACGGGATCAGGTAAATGTTCTTTTGTAATTTCATCAACTTTAAAAATATAACTATTACCAATCAATTCTATCAAATCTGTTCCCACGCCTCTATAATTCTCACATCCTCGATCCTTTGAAAAATCATGGAAAGAATCAGCAAGTTCCCTCAGAGGAGACTCTTTACTAGTTTTATCAGGTCCAGACTTTGGATTACATTTATTTGGTGAGGCCATTGCCATTTTTATTTTAAAAACATATTTAATCACAACATTTAGAGAAATGTCATTAAAAAAATAAAATTCTATATAGTCAGAATTATTGGTTATGTATTATCCAAATTCTGATTTGTAAGTAAAAATACTGCATCATAAAAATCAAATAAATCAAAACAGACCACTTAAGATATATTTACATTTTGTAAGCATATAAGGATTCACTAGTATATTTAATTATCAAATAATGGAAAATGTTGAAGGCAAAATGTATAAACCAAGAGAACTTTCGAAGTTGCTTAATGTTTCGACTGAATGCCTCAGAAAATGGGATACACAGGGAAAACTTAAATCGTCTATTACAGAAGGTGGACACAGAAGGTATATCTACAACAAATTGGAGAGCGATGAAAGGAAGTCTATCGTCTATGCTAGAGTCTCTTCAAACAAACAAAAACACGATCTTCAAAGACAAATCGATTACCTCCATGAAAAGTTTCCCAATCACGAAATTATCTCAGATATCGGATCAGGCCTTAATTTCCGAAGGAAAGGTTTTGTCAAAATATTGGAATGCTTGCTCAATGGAAGTATCCGAGAAGTTGTGGTTGCCCACAAAGACCGAATATGTAGATTTGGATACGACCTTGTTGAACAACTCTTTAAAAGATTTGGATCCATTCTTACTATCGTTGAAAGTGATGGAATCAAAGACCCTATCAATGAATTTGCAGAAGACGTCTTATCAATCATTACAGTTTTCACAGCTCGATACTACGGCTCAAGAAAATATCACTTATTGTCGAAAAATAAGGATATATCCATCAAAGGAACAGATAACATTGTTCAACAAGTGTGTCGGCGCAAACCGATACTTTTACAACCAAGCAAACAATTTCATAAAATCAAAGTATCAAGAAGCTTTAGATTCGGCAAAACTCGACCGAAAGAATAGAATTGATGAAGCTAAAGGATGTGTATTTGTTTTAAAAAAAGGGGATAAAAAAGGTCAACAATGTTGTAACACAAAAATAAACGAGGATTGTTTTTGTAAAAAACATTCTGTAGATACAAAGTTAAATATAGACTATAATTTTTTACATAGAAATGTTATACGCGATGCAATCATCATACCAGATTCTAGACTTCCACCAGAGTTAATATGGCAAAAAGAAGTGCC
>CAISYK010000035.1 GCA_903889605.1 uncultured Bacteroidota bacterium | reverse complement strand
TTCTAAAAAGAAAAGGATTTATGCTTCAATCCCAACGCTGCATCAGCAAAGAAAAAGCTGTATTTTCATTTATTATTATTTCACCAAAACTTGAGATATAAAAGTCAAGATAAAAGAAGGTTTTAATTAAATATTTTTATATTTGTACAAAGGTGGTTTTTTTGCTTTGGAAAGATAAAAAATCCGCATTATAACTGATTTTGAGCAATGTCCAGGTTGGAGTAATATTGGCAGAGATTTAATATCAACAAATATAATTATTTTCAAATGGCCGATGCGTCTTTAGAACATACTGAAGAAAATTCTTCCCCTTCGCTCTACAGTGAAGACCTTGCTCCAGTGCCTTTATCCAAAAGAACATGGAACACGTGGAATTATGCGGCCCTCTGGATCAGCATGAGTTTATGTATTCCAACCTACATGCTTGCAAGTTCACTCATTGAAGGAGGAATGAATTGGTGGCAGGCTATTCTTACTATTTTTATCGGAAATACTGTAGTGCTTGTTCCCATGGTATTAAATGGACATGCCGGTGCCAAATACGGTATTCCTTTTCCTGTTTTTGCCCGTGCAAGTTTTGGTGTGCGCGGCGCAAACATTCCGGCAGTTCTTAGGGCTATTGTTGCATGCGGATGGTTTGGAATTCAAACATGGATTGGAGGATATGCTATTTACCTGATGATGAAAATTTGGATTCCTTCTTTGGAAACTATTCCGCAGATTTTTCCGGCATCTTTTGGCCTGCAGACGGGGCCTGCCATTACCTTCTTTTTATTTTGGCTGGTAAATATGTTTGTGGTATATCTTGGCGTTGAAAGCATTAAAAAATTATTGGTTTTCAAGGCTTTTTTTCTTCCAATTGCAGCTTTGGCGCTTTTGTTTTGGGCAATATCAGCAGGTAACGGTTTAGGTTCAATTCTTTCAAGGCCTTCTAAATTTTATTCAAATGCAGATTTCTGGGCTTATTTTTTTCCTGCATTAACTGGTATGGTTGGTTTTTGGGCAACACTGTCACTTAACATTCCTGATTTTACACGCTATGCAAAAAGCCAGCGAGCACAGATAATAGGGCAGGCCTTTGCACTTCCTGCTTCTATGACTTTGTTTTCATTCATTGGAGTGGTAGTTACATCTGCAACTTTTATTATTTATGGAGAAACTATTTGGGATCCTTTAGTACTGGCAGGGAAATTTGAAAGCAAAATGCTGGTAAGCATTGCTATGATTGCTGTTGCTCTTTCTACCCTTGCTACAAATATTGCGGCAAACATAGTAAGTCCTGCAAATGATTTTGCAAATTTAGCGCCTTCAAAAATTAATTTCAAGACTGGCGGATACATTACCGGTATATTAGGTTTATTAATATTTCCATGGAAACTTATAGCAGATCCGACAGGTTATATTTTTACATGGCTGATAGCTTATTCCAGTTTACTTGGGCCCATCGGAGGTATAATGATTGCAGATTATTATTTCATACGTAAGCAAAATTTAGTTGTAAAAGAGTTGTATCAATTAAAAGGGCAGTATACTTATGGAAACGGGGTTAATAAATTTGCCGTAATCGCCTTGCTGCTTGGAATTATTCCAAATATTCCCGGTTTTCTGACTGCAATAGGAGCTGTTGATAAAGATGCCTTTTGGCATTGGGTTTCACAACTTTATAATTACGCGTGGTTTGTCGGATTTTTTGTTTCAGGAATAACTTATATGATGATGATGATGAGGAAAATAAACAATACAAAATAATTTTAGTGAAAGATAAATGAATGTATTCATGGTCGTTTTTTCGAAAATGCTGCGTTAGGGATTGAAGCGGAAATCCTTTTTGTGAGGCACGAGCAAAAAGATTGAAGCGGAACGCCCAAATGATTTTTAATTTATCAATATTTAACATTAAAAAACCATACGGAAATTTTTTTAACTGAACAAAAGTAGGTCATAAACCCTAACAGGGTTTGAAACCCTGTCAGGGGAAGGAAAAAAAAGTGTAAAATGAGTGAATCAGAAAAACATAGAATAGAAGAACTTTCAAAACAAATTGAGGAGCACAATTACAACTATTATGTAATTGCACAACCAGTTATCACTGATTTTGAATTTGATAAATTACTTGAAGAGCTTATCAGATTAGAAAAAGAACATCCCGAATACCTTAGTCCTGATTCACCTTCACAGCGTGTTGGCGGACAAATCACAAAAGAATTTAAAACTGTTAAACATAAAACCCCAATGCTTTCATTGGGAAATACTTATTCCGAGGAGGATTTAACGGATTTTGATGATAGAATAAAAAAAACTCTGAATAATGAATATGAATATGAATATGTTTGTGAATTAAAATACGATGGTGTTGCGATTGGGTTAACATACAAAAATGGTGTATTGGTGCAGGCTGTTACCCGCGGAGATGGTGAAAAGGGGGACGATGTTACCGCGAATGTGAAAACTATTAAAAGTATTCCTTTGAAGCTTCGCGGGCATGATTACCCAAAAGAATTTGAGATACGAGGTGAAATTTTTATGTCAAGGAAAGTGTTTGATGAAATAAATAAAGAACGTGAAGCTGATGAAGAACAATTGCTGGCAAACCCAAGAAATGCTGCTGCCGGGACATTGAAAATGCAGGATTCTTCTATTGTTGCAAAACGCAGTCTGGATTGTTTTTTATATTCTATTTCAGCTGATGATCTTCCCTCTCAAAATCATTTTGATAATTTGAAAGCTGCAAAAAAGTGGGGTTTTAAAATTTCCGAATTCATGGAAAAAACCTCCGACATACAAGGTGTTTTTAAATACATTAATAAGTGGGATACGGAACGAAATAATTTAGAGTTTGATATTGACGGTGCTGTAATAAAAATAAATTCTTTCGAGCAGCAGCGAATACTTGGATTTACTGCAAAATCACCCCGTTGGGCAATAGCATACAAATTTAAAACCCAGAGGGTTAGTACAATTTTAGAATCTATTTCATTTCAGGTTGGACGTACGGGGGCTATCACGCCGGTAGCAAATTTAAAACCTGTATTGCTCGCAGGCACAACTGTTAAACGTGCTTCACTTCATAATGCCGACATTATTGAAAAATTAGATGTGAGGATAGGAGATACTGTATATGTTGAAAAAGGCGGTGAAATTATTCCGAAAATTGTTGGTGTTGATGAAGGCAAACGGCCTGGTAATGCGCATAAAGTGGAGTATATTACGCACTGCCCTGAGTGCGGAGCAGAACTAATAAGAAATACTGATGAAGCAAATCACTATTGCCCTAATGAACTGGGCTGCCCGCCGCAGGTAAAAGGTAAAATGGAACATTTTGTGGGCCGCAAAGCATTAAATATTGACAGCCTTGGCGCCGAAACTATTGCCCAGCTTTATGTTGCCGGACTGATAAAAAATTGTGCCGATATTTACGAACTCAAAAAAGAGGATCTTTTGAAGATAGAGCGGATGGCGGAGAAGAGTGTGAATAATTTGCTTGCAGGCATCGAAGCATCTATAAATATTCCTTTTGAAAGAGTATTATACGGTATCGGCATACGGCATATTGGTGAAACAACTGCAAAAAAATTAGCCTTCTTTTTTAAAAATATTGATGCTTTGAAAAGTGCCTCATTAGAGAAATTGCTTGAAGTAGGTGATATTGGGGAAACAACGGCAAAAGCTATTATCGACTATTTTGCAGATGAACGTAATGCTGAAATTATTGAAAAATTAAAATCACACGGACTGCAGTTTGATCTTTCGGAAGAACAATTAATTAATTCCAGCGACAAGCTGAAAGGATTGTCATTTGT
>CAISYK010000034.1 GCA_903889605.1 uncultured Bacteroidota bacterium | reverse complement strand
TGCTGAAATTCTTTACAATAATATTTCCATTTGTATAAACAGCATTTTTCCAAACAAAACTCATTTCGCTGCCAGGAGAAAACTGCCATGCATAAACCAAATCAATATTTAATGCATTGAAATTTACATTTGAATTACCCGTATACTGTGCATCATCAGACAATAAACCCTGGCGGCTTAATGTATAATATTGTTTATACTCGGCTTCTGACCAATAGTGACGGCATCGCAATGCTAAAGACATTTTATTTGTAAAAATATAATTTGCATTTAATTGATTAGTAATTGTAGTTACATTTCTGCGTCCAAAATTAATGGGCTCAAATGTTCCATTGCTGTTTACATATCCAATATCATCATTAATATAATCTCGGCTGAAACTATAAATAAATGATAATTTGTTGTTCACTCTATAACGCGGAGATATGCCAAAAGCAATGTTATAACGATTATTTTCGTCAAAATACGCATAATTAATATTTACATCCAAAGCAAAGCGTTTACGATAATCGGTGGAAATATAATAATATGCTGAATAATTTTTCGGATAAACATAATAATACCCTTTTACTCTTGGTTCCCAGTGATCTAAAGTAGTAAAAGGTGAAAGATTAAAACTTAATCCATGAGATAAATATAATTTTGTAAATGTTGCATTAATATACCCATAAATGTTAAAATTCCAAAACAAATCCGGTTTGAATAATCTTGAATATAATGTTCCGCCGCTCAAATTCAAGCCGTTTAATTTCCAGAATGGTTTGTATACATTATAAGCAAAATTTACAGACGTTTCAATAGTATTATTGATACCCAATATTCCAAGATCATTAGGATCATATTTATCATTCTTTACCGCAGCGTTAGCATTATACTGAAACTTTCCGCGTATTTTCCCGGCTGAGATATTATATGAATAGCCTAAAACAGGTTTGCTGTCCGCATAATAAAGCTGACTCAGCGCAGCACCGCCATTCACACCGTATTTATTTTTTTTATTGGTAAAATTAAATGCAGCGGCTGTGACATCTGCATCATAAGTTCCTCCTTCGCGGGTTACATTTGTATTTATCAAACTTATGTAAGAATTATTTTTTAATGCCTGATCGAGGACAAATACATTATAATTTGTCAATGGCTGTGTTAATATTTTTTTATCTACTCCATTGGAGTCAGTAATGAGAGCGTATGTATTTGCAGTTACAGCATTAAAGATACCGATACCTAAGTTATTTTTTGTTCTCCCAGAAATTTTAGCAGCATTGATCAGCTGGGTACTGGCTGGGTTATATTTTATGGTTTCACCTTCATTTAAATTAATATTATAGTTTAATGGCTCACCTCCTATCCTTCTGGAATAAAATAATCCTCCTTTATTAAATAACTCGGTGCCTTCAGTAAAAAACTGCCTGTTTTCGTTATACTGCACTTCAAAAGGAGAAAGATTAAGTACTTTATTATCGCTCTGCACCTGACCAAAATCAGGCACAAGAGTCATATCCATTGTAAAACTTTCGTTAATACCATATTTAATATCCATGCCTCCATTCAATGAATATGAATTATTGCTTTGCCCGAGATTATTATATGGATAATTTTCGAGATAGGTGGAAACATAAGGTGTTACTGACAAACGCAATGGAGATTTAATATTTGATATTCCGAGCAAATCACCGCTTTGATTTATCGTTCCGCTGACTTCCGGTTTTATTTCATTCCAATATTCAATACCGCGGGTTTTACGAATTTTCCTGATAAAATTAACACCCCAATTTTGTTCGGCAACATTTGGAAATCGTAATGCAGAATAAGGAATTTTAAATTCTACAGACCAGCCTTCAGCATTTATTGTTACCTGGCTTTGCCAAACAGCATTCCAGTTAAAATCCTGTCCGTTGGATGAATATCTTGCATCAATCTGAACTCCGGCAGATGTTACAAAAAAGCCATAACCATTAATATCATCATTATATGTGTCTAATATTAAACCAAACAGATCGGCATTAGCTTCATTATCACGCTGACATAACTCACATAAAATGCTGTCGGGATGCCTCTCATACATCATTGCTCCAATGTATACAGCGTTATCGTCATAAATAATTTTTACTACAGTTTTTCGCGGTGCAGCTTCGCCTGGATTTGGGGTTCTTTGAATAAAATCAGTTGCAATCACTGCATCTTTCCAGGCTTCATCATCAAGCACTCCATCAATTTTTGGAGCCTGATTAATCCTAAGTGCGGTTAACTGCTTTTTTTCCAAAGAAAAAGAAGGTAAAATAAATTGAAATAATAAAATGAATAAAAAGATGTGCCTCATAATGCCTTTTATTAAAACAAATATACTGTAATATTATTTTTTTACCAATTGGATTTACTAAAGATAATGTTACAATGTAAATTAAAATTAAAGACATTAAGCTAAGAAGGAAGGAAGGAAGGAAGGAAGAAAGAAAGGAAATAATGATTCTTGAATTTTTTTTAAATAAAAAAAACGCCGGGATAATTAATCCTGACGCTTTTTTATGGTTTAGTTTATTATAAAGTGATGTTGTATGTTTGCCCATTAATAGTAACGGTTGCATAATGATCGCAAACGCCATCAGTCCCAAAATTAATTGAACGTGTTGGTTTACCGTATGGAGTTAATGCCAATATTCCGCTTTCAATTTTAAACTCATTACATTCAGTATGTATTTTCAATGGGGATGTAATGTTTTCAGTATAAGTAGTACCGTTTGAATATGTGCCGGATGCACTGCCGGTAATTGAATAAATTTCGTCTCCCCAATTTGGCCCGCCTGCATCAATCAACTCGCGCGTGCGGTTGGATTCTGATAGCACCACGCCTCCGCCTGCCAATGTAATTTTACCTCCTATAACTTTAACTGTATAATTTAAATGATGAGCGGCATTGTGACCATTATTAATAATGATCTGAGTTCCTTCCACATGATTCCCATTTACATAATAATTATCAAAAGTAATAGTATGTTTATTAATTTCCGATGAATCTCTATAGGCATATAAGGCCGTTCCTGCCCCTGAATAAGATACATTTACCTTACCGCTGCGGTATCTGCCGTCACCGCATAAACAAGCAGTTGTACCAAAATCAACGTAAAATGTCCATTTTGAACTAACTTGAGTTATCGGAGATACATATACAGTAGTGCAAAAGCCCATCATACCTCTTTCTCCTGAATTATTATTTGGTGATAAATAAGAAGATAAACCTCCTGCTGTCCCTTGATCTGAAATATTGCCTATATCATCGGAATAGCCCATAGACAATGCGCTTTCAGATGCCCCTGAAGTATCCTTATCAACAACAGCAGGAGGGTCTGATTTTTTCTTACAAGCTGTTAAAAATATACAAACAGCGACTGCCGCCATAAAGTATTTTAGAAGATTTTTTGTATTCATACCTTTATATTTTTATTAAAATCTATAATATCTTATTAATATGACATCCGAAAGTAAGGAAAGTTTAATTGAAATTGAACTTTTTCCAAAATATTTTTTTTCGAAATCTAAAAGCCCATATTGATTAGTAAAGGATTAATAAAGTTTTATAGCCGCGAACACACTTCGACAGCGGTTCTAAAATCCAGGGTTGTAAGTTATAGTTTGTCGAATCTGTTTCCGAGGTAAAAATTGATCTTTACAAAACGGCATTGGCTCTAAAAGCAAACACTGTCGGAAATCATAGTATTATAATTATGATAATCTCTAAATTCTTATTCCAATAATTAACACATCATCCACTTGATCCAAATTACCTTTCCAATTTTCAAAAGTTGTTTGTAAAATTTC
>CAISYK010000033.1 GCA_903889605.1 uncultured Bacteroidota bacterium | reverse complement strand
TCGTATTTGAAAATTCCTCTTTCATAGGAATCAAAAGAACATAATTCTATAAACGGATAGACAGAAAAAAACTCTTTTTATCAATAATCATATGTTAATACCTAACCCTTTGTTTTGTTCAAGTTATTTTGAAAACTTCACCTACTGATAAATTGTTAAAATTGATAAATTGTATACAATTAAATTGAAAATCTGCCTACCGGCAAATTGAAAAATTGAAATAGCCTATTTCATACCTGGCATATTTTTCATTTGCGACATCAGTTTAGCCATATCCTGTTTATTGTTCATCATCTTCATCATTTTGCGGGTATCGTCAAACTGCTTGATTAGGCGGTTTACTTCCTGCGCAGTTCTTCCGCTTCCCTTTGCAATGCGGTCTCTGCGCTTACCGGTAAGTAACTCAGGGTTTTCACGTTCTGCTGGTGTCATAGAGCCAATAATAGATTCAATACTTACAAAGGCCTTATCATCAATATCTACATCTTTCAAAGCTTTTCCAACGCCGGGAATCATTCCAACCAAATCTTTAATGTTACCCATTTTTTTAATTTGCTGCAGCTGATCAAGGAAGTCGTTAAAACTAAATTGGTTCTTAGCTATTTTCTTTTGAAGCTTCCTGGCTGCTTCCTCATTATATTGCTCTTCTGCACGTTCTACAAAAGTTACAACATCGCCCATTCCTAAAATACGGTCGGCCATACGGCTTGGATGGAATACATCTATTGCTTCCATTTTTTCGCCCGTACCAACGAACATTATAGGCTTATTTACAATTGATTTTATGGAAAGAGCAGCCCCGCCGCGTGTATCACCATCTAATTTTGTTAATACTACACCGCTGAAATCAAGTTTATCATTAAAAGCTTTAGCTGTGTTTACCGCATCCTGTCCGGTCATCGCATCAACAACAAATAATATTTCATCAGGCTCAACTGCTTTTTTTACTGCAGCAATCTCATCCATCATTGCCTCATCAATCGCCAAACGTCCTGCAGTATCAATGATAACAACAGTATTGTTATTATCCTTTGCATGCTGAATAGCCTTTTTTGCAATAGATACCGCATCTTTATTTTCAGGGTCGGCATACACATCAACACCTATTTGTGCGCCAAGTACCTGCAGCTGCTGAATTGCAGCCGGACGATAAATATCACAGGCCACCAATAAAGGTCTTTTGCCGCGTTTTGTTTTAAGATAATTTGCCAGTTTACCCGAAAAAGTAGTTTTACCAGAACCCTGCAAACCACTCATTAATATAACAGTTGGATTGCGGACTAATTTAATATCTGCGGTTTCGCCGCCCATTAAATTGGTAAGTTCCTGCTGGGTAATTTTTATCATTAATTGTCCAGGAGAAATTGCAGTAAGTACATTTTGTCCTAATGCCTTCTCTTTTACAGTATCAGTAAATTGCTTGGCGACTTTATAGTTGACGTCAGCATCCAATAAGGCTTTACGTATTTCCTTTATGGTTTCCGAAACGTTTATTTCAGTGATTTTGCCCTGTCCTTTTAATAATTTAAAGGCTCGCTCTAGTTTGTTACTTAAATTATCAAACATCGTTTATTTTTATTTAATTTAATAAGAACTGCAAAT
>CAISYK010000032.1 GCA_903889605.1 uncultured Bacteroidota bacterium | reverse complement strand
TGCTCCAAGATAAGAGTATAAGGCATTTTTTGTGGCTTGTTGTTCTATGATTCCCAAAACTAATCCGATTATTGTGAGGTTGTTTAACCTCATTGTAAATTACTTTCAAAACTAATGCAGCTATTTCACTGAGTAATAAATTTGATACCAATGAATAAATTTAGTCAAGCCTTCTTCAATTGTAGTTGATGGCCTATAATCAATCCATTCTTCCAGTGCTGAACTATCAGCATATGTTTTTAAAACATCTCCGCTTGGCGTATCAGAATATTCAATTAAAGCTTTTTTATGCAGGTTCTGTTCAATTACTTTTATGAAATGCATTAATTTAACTGGATTGCTGTTGCCTATATTAAACACATTATAATTTGATTTTGACTTTTTTTGCTCAACTCCCAAATTATCAATATTTTTTGAAATTATTCTTTCGATAGCTTCAACTACATCATCAATATAAGTAAAGTCTCTAATCATGTTGCCATTATTAAAAACTTGTATCGGCGTATTTTCTAAAATTTTTTTTGAAAATTCGTAATACGCCATATCAGGCCGGCCCCATGGTCCGTACACAGTAAAGAATCTAAGTCCTGTGGTAGGCAGGTGATATGAATAGCTGTAAACATGTGCAATAAGTTCGTTTGAACGTTTTGTTGCGGCATATAATGAAATAGGTTTGTCAGCACATTGGTCGGTTGAAAAAGGTGAAACCGAGTCAACACCATAAACACTTGAACTGCTGGCATAGTAAAAGTGTTTAATTTTAAAGGCACTGGATAAATCAATTAAATTATGAAATCCGACAATATTGCTTTGAATATATGCTGCCGGATTTTTAAAGCTGTATCTTACTCCAGCCTGTGCGGCAAAATTCAATACAAAATCAAAATTGCGTACTGAAAATAATTTTTCGATTTTTGCTTTTTCCAGGAGGTCAACATGATAAAAAATAAGATTATTATAAATTGAAGATTTGTAACACTCTTCATTTTTCTCAAAAGAAAAATCAACTCCTAAATCTTTCAGGCGGCCTATTTTTAATTGGACATCATAATATTCATTCAAATTATCAATAATAATTACATTTCCTCCAAGTTCGGCAAGTTTTTTAGAAACATGGTATCCAATAAAGCCTGCACCTCCTGTCACTAAAAAGTTACTGTTTTTCATAATTCGTTTAATAAATTTTTAAATTACTTTCGATTATATTATTTCGGGCTGAATTGCCTTTATAAGCATCATTAATTTCCTGTGCTGAAAAAATTAATGAACAGTAAGGCATTTTTTTCTCGCCTATACCAACGCCAGGTTCACAATGAAATCTTAATACAAGAGGTGATTTAGTATTGCTGATTTCAAATTTTATTAATTGTTCAGATTTAGCATTACAAATTTCCAAAGATTCAGTTGTAGGGGAAAATCCAGTTACAGCGGAAATAGTTAAAAAATTTGTTTGACGAAGGTGCGGTTGATTTTGAAAAATAGGATAAGACTGATTTTCTTTTCCTCCGCAGGCTATTTTATACTTTAAATTATATAATCTATCATCCGGTAAAAAGGTGAAAATAAATGGATGGATGACACTTAAATTGAAATCAATTATTTCTATTCTTCGGTTAATTTCAAAATGATCGGAATAAATTGTAATGGTATCGTTTAAATTAAATTTGCCTTCTGTTGAACTTGTTGAATTTATTGTGATACAATCCTCATATTCAAAAATGGTTTCATTTTGAATACTTAAATGGGTGAATTGCCTTCTTTCATTGTCATAACAGATGAAATACCCGGAAAAATAATCACTGCTGAATGAAATATCATCATAAGTTCCATGAGGGATAAAACCAATTGTTGTCTTATGTTCATTATTTTTTTT
>CAISYK010000031.1 GCA_903889605.1 uncultured Bacteroidota bacterium | reverse complement strand
CAAATTTTAAAGATGTTGATCAATCACAAATTTTACATTATCAAAACGAATTAAATAAAAGACCAAGAAAAAAATTAGGATATTTAACCCCTAATGAAGTATTTTTAAATCATGGGGTTGCATTTGTGAGTTGAATCTGCCTTTCGGTAATTCTGCATGCTGTAAACATGGGAATGAAAAAAATACTTCATCAATCCGGAAAAGGTAATTCAACAAGTGATGGAATGGATATAGCAATTTGTGCTTTTAATAAAGAAATGAACCTGCTGGAATATGCAGGAGCTAACCGACCGATTTGGATTATAAGAAATGGCAACTCAGCAATAGAAGAAACTAAAGCTACCAAAGCAGCCATTGGCGGTTATACAACAGATGAGCAGGAATTTATTAAGCATAAAATTAGCCTGCAGAAGAATGATACTATTTATTTATTTTCGGATGGTTTCGCAGATCAATTCGGTGTTACGGAGAATAAAAAACTAAAAACAAGAAAATTCAAAGAAGCAATTCTTGAAAATATAAATAAATCAATGTCTGATCAAAAAACAAACCTTGATTCTTTTATGGAAAACTGGAAAGGAAACATGGAGCAGACTGATGACATTTTAGTTATTGGAATACGCGTTTAAATTCTGATTTGGCTCTGTACTGGTAAATGGGTGTACAGCAAATTTTCTTTATAGTAATAAAGCTAGAGGATTCCTTCGCATATATTTTGATGGCTCAATATAACTCGAGCGCCGTTAGCGAGAGTGATGGATTATTAAGGAAAAAACAATAAGAATGACATAAGAAAATTTATTAATTTAATTGTTCTGTCATTCAGATTCATTCCATTTATTGGGAGGTTGTAATATTTTCAATTAATAAGAAAGTAATTATGCGAAGAAGCAGATCCTTCATTGCCTAAAAGGTGTTCTTCCAGATTGGTAAGCAGTTCAGTTCAAACTGAAAGTATAATAAATAATGGCCGGAAAATCCGGATATATTCCTTCCAGCATTATAATACTATTTGTGTTTTCAAATGCTTTAACAAACTCCTTTACATTATTAACCGGCTTCGCATTTACTTTTGTGATTATAAAGCCTTTTTTAATATTGGTATTAGTATAAATTTTCCCTTTTAAGATGTCCTCAATTTTCACCCCGGAGGAAATTTCCATAGTATGTTTTTCGTTTTCTGATAATTCCGCCAATACAATTCCAAGATTTTTTAACACATCCATTTTGCTTGTTGCTGTCTTTGGAAAGACGCCTTCGACGCCCTTCAATGTTATCGGCACACGTTTCTCTTTACCATCGCGGACAATGGTAAGAAATACTTTTTCATTCGGACGATGCCGGTCAACCATTTCCTGCAATTGTGCTGACGTCTTTATTTTATAATCATCAATGGCTGTTATGATATCTTTCCGTTTTATATTAGCTTCCATTGCTGCGCCGCCGTTATAAATACTATCAACATATACTCCCACAGTAATATCAGTTTTGAGTTCTTTTGCTTTACCTGCAGACATGTTTTTCGAAATCAAACCCAAATAACCACGCTGCGCTTTCCCTTTGGTAAGCAGGTCATTAATTATTTTTTTAACTGTGTTTACAGGGGTTGCAAAAGAATATCCAGCGTATGCGCCTGTCGGAGTAGCAATAATTGAATTTATTCCAATTAGTTTTCCGTTAAAATCTACTAAAGCGCCTCCGCTGTTTCCCCGGTTAACTGCTGCGTCAGTTTGTATAAATGATTCCGCTTTCCCATCTTTTTTTGTACTAATACCACGAGCTTTGGCGCTTATAATACCTGCAGTTACTGTGGATATTAAGTTAAATGGATTTCCCACTGCAAGAACCCAATCACCGACCTCTATCTCATCTGAATTGCCAAATTCAATGAAGGGCAAATTAGTTTCTTTAATTTTTAGTAATGCCAGATCAGTTGCAGGGTCAATACCAATAATTTTTGCTTTATATGTTCTTTGATCATACAGCATAACTTCTATGTCTTCAGCATCGGCAACTACATGGTCATTAGTTACAATATATCCATCACTGCTTACTAAAACACCAGAAGCATCAGATTGAGGTTTCTCAACATGTCCATCCGAAAAAAATCTGTACCAAAAATCTTCATTAAATTGGCCTTGAAAATCGTACTGCGAATCAATAGAATAAGTTGACCTTATATGAGCCACGCCAGGTATGGCTTTTTTTGCGGCAACTCTAAAATTGAAATCCGTATTATTTTCTGTTGATGCTGTATCGGAATAATTTTTAAATAGATCTTTTTTTTGTTTTTCTTCAAATGAAATACTGCTTGAATTATTTATTGTTTTAACATTGCTGTCTTGTCCTTTACAGCCTATTATAGCAAAACATATAATGCATATAAACAACCAATCCCTTCTCATCGTATTATTTATTTATAATTATCTGAAATGATTCAATTAAAAAAGGCAGGTTTTAACCTGCCTCCCGATACAATAGTTTTTATATCCTTTTACAGATATAATTATCTGATTTTAATCGGCCCTCAGCAGAAATAAATTTCTGTACTAAGACTGAAACAAAGGTAAATTCAAAAGGAATTATTTCCGATGATTATAGTCAAGAGTAAAGTGAAATCTAATCACAAATAGGGAACAAGAGACAATGAAATTTTATGAAAAGGAGCGTTTCTGCAGGTATTAAAAACAATTGGTCAAATTTTGGATACCTAAAAAACAGGAAAGAAAAGATAAATATTTGAAAAGAAAATTTGAATGGATTTATTTTGTTTTATTTACGTCATGTAAATTTTAATTGGTCTCATTCGTCAATTGAAACTATGCAATGTACTGCAGGACTTTCAGTTTCTAAAAACATGATTACTCAGTGTTTCTCCGAGTATCCTCCTTTTCCTATGGGTAATAAAAACATTTTATTTAGACAGAGTTTCACAGAGAATACACAGAGAATCACAGAGTTTTATTAATATTACGCGGAAAGAATTTAATTCTTTCTTTGCCGCAGCCTATGCACATTCAATGGGTAGTGGTTGAGTTTGTTTTAATTAATCTATGCTGGGTCTTGTATAATTCATCTATCATTAAATAAAGCAGATTTATCTAATTTATTTAAATGATGTAAGATTGATTTTGAAAATTGAGACAAATAGTTTTTTGTATAATCTTAAATATTATAATCAAACAAAATCTTTTTTTAGTTCTTCAACAGCTTTGCCGCAAACCGATTCTACAACAAGAAATAATTCATTTATTTTGGGGAAATCTGATGAATATTCCAATTCTTCAAGCAGTGGTTTAAGTTGTTTGTCTATCCCTACAAAAGGTATGGTCGATTTCATTGCATGCGCATTGGAATGAACCATTTGCAGGTTCTTTTCATCAATTGCGGTCTTGAGCTGCAAAACCTCTTTTGGGCATTCTTCAATAAATAATTGTATCATCTCATTGAAAAAATCAATTTTGCCTGCTGCAAGAGAAGTGAGGAATTCAAGATTGGTAACTTTCTCCACGCTTTTTACAGAAGGACTTATCTGTGATTTTTCTTTCTTTGAAAGCGCTTCAGCATATTTTACTACCAGGGAATATAGTTCGTTTTCTATTATTGGTTTGGAAATATAATCGTTCATCCCAGCCGCTATGCATTTTTCGCGTTCTCCTTCGAGGGCATGGGCAGTCATGGCAATAACAGGTATGTCTGATTTAAGTTCTTCCCTTATGAATTTCGTTGCATCGTATCCGTTCATTTCGGGCATTTGAATATCCATGAAAACTAATCCGAAATTACCATAACGAAGTTTATCAAGTGCCTCAATTCCATTTTCGGCAAATTCAAAATCAAGGCCCCATTCTTTGAATAACGCATCAATAAGTTTTCGGTTAAGAGGATTATCTTCTGCAATAAGAATGCGTACATTTTTTACAATATTTTTTTGAGTAATATTTTCCCTGATAGTTAATTGTTTCTTT
>CAISYK010000030.1 GCA_903889605.1 uncultured Bacteroidota bacterium | reverse complement strand
TTTAATTGAAGGATATTTTTGGGGATCTTTGCTTTTAAAGGATGAAAATTTAGTATAGTTTTGACCAACCGATACTGATGCTGATAACAATAAATTATTTTTACTGCCTATATAAAAATCATTGCCTATTTTCCCGGCTACATTATTTATTGCCATGCTGGCATCATAGTCAGGAATTTTATTTTCTGTAATTTTTAGTAAACCGTTTTTATAGGCGCCTCCAATAAAAAAACCTTTGTACATCATCAAATTAAGACCTGCATTAATTTCATAGATTCCGACAAAACTTCTTTTAAATGAATTGTTGCCCAAAGGATGAGGCACTGTAATAGATACTCTCGGACTAAATAAATAATATAATTTTTGACGCGGAGTTTCGTCAATAACAGGATTTTCGGATGGAATAATTTCATCCTGCGCCATAGATGCTAATGAAACCATGGCAAACAATAAAAACACATAATATCTAAAGGAATTGCTCAAACAATAAAAGTTTTAAGATATACAAAGATGAAAATTAATTTGAAAATCTGCAAATTTGAACAGTGCTGATTAAATTTTCAAATAGATAACTCAATATTAGGTGAAATAGTATTAATAAAAGTATTTATAAATCTTTCAAAGATAATGCTGGGTTAGGGATCCCTTCGACAGGCTCAGAATAAATTCCGTGAAAATCCTTTTTGTCCCGCAGGGCAAAAAGATTGAAACGGAAAGCCCGCCCCTTTCTTTTTTAAGAAAGGGAACGCCCCAATAATATTCATAATTATTGCCCTAATAAATTAATATTCAGCAGTAAAAAACAAATGGCGAAACTTCATTAAAAAAATTATTGTCCTCTTTCTTTATCTAAATATGACTGCACAATATCAATTGCATTGTCAATAACATCGCTTAATGCGGTAATGAATGTGCCGGGTTTGGCCAATGAAAGTGCATGTTTTAACGCATCTACTTCTTTTGGTATATATTCGTACGACTGGTTTGGATTTACTTGTTTAATACCTTCAACTAAAAGTTTAACGATGTCATCAGCTTCTCTTCCGCGTAGAAATTTATCCTGCCGTATTATAATATGATCGAACATCTGTGCAGATATCTTTCCTAATTCTCTTATGTCGCTGTCACGTCTATCACCGGTACCTGTTATTATACCAATTTTAGAAGGAGATACTATAGTTGCTAAAAACTCTTTAATACCCATGAAACCATCAGGATTATGGGCAAAATCAATCATTACTTTAAAATCTTTAAATTCAAAAATATTCATTCTGCCGGGAGTCTGCGCCGATGAAGGAATAAACGTTTCAAGCGACATGCGTATATCTTCGATTTTAAATCCGTAAACGTAAGAGGCAAGTGTGGCAGCTAATACATTATAGATCATAAATGTTACCCTTCCGCCGAATGTCAGAGGTATTAATGTTGCTTTTTCAACTCTGAATTTCCATTCACCTTTTTTTATGGTGATATAGCCGTTTTCGTAAATAGCAGCAATACCGCCTTTTTTACAATGTTCAATTATTATTGGATTATTTTCGTCAATACTGAAATAAGCGACATTGCAGGAGGCGTTTTTACCAATTGTAACGCAGTATTTATTATCGGCATTAATAACAGCATATCCATCGCGCTTAACGCTTTCAATAACTACTGCTTTTACTTTAGCCATTTCCTCCAGAGTATCGATATCGGATAACCCCATGTGATCGGCTTGTACATTGGTTACTACGCCGATATCACATTTGCTGAATCCCAAGCCTGCCCTTAAAATACCGCCGCGGGCGGTTTCAAGCACGGCAAATTCAACGGTAGGATCTTTCAAAATAAATTCGGCACTCACAGGACCTGTGGTATCACCTTTAGTTAATAGGGAATTACCTACATAAATACCATCGGAAGTTGTAAAGCCTACTTTAAACCCGTTATTTTTTACGATATGGGAAATTAATCGGGTTGTGGTGGTTTTTCCATTGGTTCCTGTAACAGCAATAATAGGTATCCTGCATGATTTCCCCGTAGGGTAAAGCATATCTATAACCGGGGCTGCAACATTGCGGGGCATTCCATTCGCAGGTGCCAAGTGCATTCTGAAACCGGGAGCGGCATTTACCTCTAAAACCACAGAACCTGTACTTTCCAGCGGTTCGCTTAGATTGGTTCCCATAATATCAATACCGCAGATGTCCAAGCCGATTATTCGCGAAATACGTTCAAAAATAAATATATTGTGAGGATGGACAATGTCAGTAATGTCTGTGGAAGTTCCGCCGGTGCTGAGATTAGCGGTGCCTTTTAAATAACATAATTCGTCCTTTGGAAGGATGGTTTCAATTGTGTAATTTTTTTTATTCAGCTGTTCTACGGTTTCCCTGTCAATGCTGATTTCTGTAAGCACATTTTCATGCCCGTACCCTCTGCGGGGATCTTTATTTTCGTTATCAATTAATTGCTGAATGGTAGAAACACCGTCACCAATAACATGAGCAGGTTCACGCAGAGCAGCGGCAATAAATTTGTGATCTATTACTAATATTCTAAAGTCAAAACCTTCAATAAATTTTTCTACAATTATTTTTCTGGAATATTTTTTTGCATGTTCATATGCAGCATTGGCTTCTTCAATAGTTTTAACGTTTATTGATGCTCCTTTGCCGTGATTTCCGTCAAGCGGTTTAAACACCAATGGAAAGCCGATTTTTCTGACAGCTTCCGCCACTTCTTCCGGGTAAGCAATGCATACTCCTTTTGCCACAGGTATCGCTGCATCGCCAAGCATACGCTTGGTTTCATCTTTATTACTGGCAATATCAACAGCAATAGAGCTGGTCTGGTCTGTCATGGTGGCCCGGAAACGAACTTGATTTTTTCCGTAGCCCAATTGAATCAATGAACCTTCGTTAAGACGGATAAAAGGTATATCGCGTGATACAGCTTCATCAACGATAGAGCCGGTGGATGGGCCAAAACGATCCTCTTCCCTTATTTCACGCATAGTGCGGATATCATTTTCTAAGTCGTACTCTTCACCTTTAATAAGGGCTTCAGCGATTCTTACGGATGCTTTGGCTGCATATACACCAACTTTTTCTTCCATATAAGAAAAAACAACATTATAAACTCCTGGTTTGCCTGTGCTTCTTGTTCTTCCGAAACCGCATTCCATGCCTGCTAATGATTGTATTTCAAGTGTAATATGTTCAATTACATGCCCCATCCAGGTGCCTTCTTTAACCCTGGAAAAAAAACCTCCTCTGCTGTCTTCAGAACAGCGGTGCTCCACCATACTCGGAAGTATGTTTTCCATTCGTTCACAAAACCCATCTATTTTATTTGTTGGGAAATTCTCAATATCTTCTAAATCAATCTTCATCACAATTAATTTGCGTCTGCGGATAGACCAATAATTAGGCCCTCTCATCACTTTTATTTCAATTATTTTCATTTCCCCTGTTTATAATTTTTTATCAATATAGTTATTATTTTTAAGACTAATCTAATTTGTTCAAAACAAAATTA
>CAISYK010000029.1 GCA_903889605.1 uncultured Bacteroidota bacterium | reverse complement strand
TTTCTAACTCAATCCCTTCGCGCAGTTCTCGACTCCGCTCGAACGAACATCGCAAGCAGTCATTTAGAGCGGAGTCGAGAAAGAGCGTTGGCATTTTTTTTCTTAGCTAAACGACATCGAAGTATAATTGGGATTATTTAAAACACCTTTTATTGTAATTTCTTTTTTTCTTGGTTTCTATAATATCTTCTAAATAAAATATTGTGCTTAAGCGCCTGCATATTTTCATCAAACCCCTTAGCTGCGCTGTTTATACTTTGCACACTTTGATTAAGATTATGTGAGAATGCTGTATCCTTCATTAAATTACCTACAGAGCCTTCTCCTTTTTTTATTTTACCAACAATTGATGAAATATTACCTACGGCAGCTCCTGCTGTATCACTCACCTTCTGAAGGCTTCCTACCACTTTATTGATGCGGAAAAACAGAGCGGTGTCAGAGATCAAAGCGCCGATAGTTCCTTTCCCGCTGTTTAATTTTTCAGAAATTTTCTCGAAATTGCCTACCGCACCTTCAGCATGCAGTCCTGCTGATTTTATATTTATAACCAGTTTCTTTATATTTTCAGCTATTACAGTATCCATCAATATTGTCCATAAACTATTCTTACTGCTTATTTTATCTGTAATGCCGCGGACATTAGAACTAATTACTTTAATGTTTTCATTAGTAATATTCAGGGTACGCGTCATTTCATCTGTTTCAATAGGCCGCAAGGCAGTCAGCTCATCCCCTTCCTCAATACTTAGGGCAGATTTGTCAACCACATTGATATTTACAATTTTATTTCCCATCAAGCCATCTGTGCCGACACTTGCTAATGCATTTTTTTTAATAAATTTCTGAACACCCTTTTCTATAATCATGATTACAATTACCGAAGTGTCATTTATAATTTCTACTTTTTTTACTGTTCCGACATCGATTCCTGCAAAGCGAACATTATTGCCTTTCATTAATCCGTTTACATTATAAAATTTTGCGCTGATGCTGAATGTTGATCCAAAAAGATTCCGTTTATTCCCAACCGCATACAGCGCTGTAATTAATAAAGCGGCACCCAGTAATACAAAAATCCCAAGTCGTATATTTTTTGCGAATTGCTTTTCCATCATTTATTCAAAAAACAGGTTTACTTTTACATCATTCGATTTCTTAAGTTTTTCATACGTTCCTTCTGCATAACATCTGCCGTCAATCAGCAATACCACCCGGTTTGAAGTTATTTTTATACAGTTCATATCATGAGAAATAATTATTGATGATGTTTTATATTTTTTCTGCACTTCCAGCATAAGGCTGCTTATTTCTTTACCTGTTATTGGGTCAAGCCCAGTTGTAGGCTCATCATAAAGTATGATGTGAGGTTTAAGAATAAGCGTGCGTGCAAGTGCAATACGTTTTTTCATGCCCCCGGAAAGCTCTGCCGGCATCATATCTACTGTTTCGGCAAGGCCGACATTGGTAAGCGCTTCCATCACTAATTCATTTACTTTTTCTGTTTCAGCTTTCAGCTGGTGCCTGCGCAGAGAAAATTCCAGATTTTCTCTTACCGTCATAGAATCATACAAGGCATTGCTTTGAAACAAGAATCCTGTTTTTTCTCTTATCGTATCTAATTCAGTTTCATCCAGGTCAGGAATATTTTTTCCATACATATGTATTGTTCCCGAATCAGGTTTCATTAAACCAATAATACATTTGATCAGAACGGATTTGCCAGAACCTGATTTACCCACTACCACAAGGTTCTCTCCTTTATATAAATCCGCATTAAAATTCCTGAGCACATGGTTATCTCCAAAAGACTTATTTAAATTCCTTATTTCAATAACCGGAATATTCTTCGTTTCTGTTTCATCATTTGCTTTGTGATCCGCTTCAGAAACCATCTCAAGTGAAATTTAAAAGATCAATGACCTGAACGGCAATCAAGTCAATAATAAAAACTAGGAGCGATGAAATAACAACAGCAGAATTTGCTGACTGCCCAACGCCTTCAGTTCCTTTCTGTGAGTTATATCCTTTATAACAGCCGATTATCCCGATAGCAAATCCGAAAAAATATGTTTTAAAAACAGAAGGAAGTATATCACTATAAACTAATGTTTGAAAAACCTGATTCCAGTATAAGTCCCAGCTGACAACACCGCGGATATTTGCACCCAAAAATCCGCCGTAAAGTGAAACAGCATCAGCAAAAACAGCCAAAACAGGCACCATTAAGGTTGCTGCCATTACCCTGGTTACCACCAGATATTTAAACGGATTGGTTCCTGAAACTTCCATTGCATCAATCTGCTCGGTAACTTTCATTGAGCCCAGTTCCGCACCAATACTTGAACCTATTTTACCTGCACAGATAAGCGCAGTAATTACAGGGGCTATTTCCCTGACGAGAGATACCGAAACCATTTTGGGAAGCCAGGCTTCTGCGCCAAATTCAACAAGAGTTGGCCGCGACTGAATAGTAATAACAAGCCCCATAATAAAGGCTGTAATGCCAACCAAACCGAGCGATTTATAACCAATATAAAAACATTGTTTCAATAATTCACGAAACTCATACGGCGGTTTAAAACCTATTTTAAAAAACCTTCCGGTGAATCGGGAAATAGCCCCTGCTTCATTCAAAAAAGTTTTCCACTGATCAGGAAAGATGCTGTAATTCATTCCGCTAAAGTCTATATTTTACGGCCTTTTTAAAATGAATTCCATCAACAGATATATTGATTAATATCATCGGTTACGCGGGTTTCTGAATTTGGGAATTTATTGGGGAGAAGGGTAAGTCAATTTTTGGGAAAATAGCGGAGTATCAATTACATTATATTGTTTGTATACTAATGATTTTGGAACCCGGTCTGCAAAAATTGCACCCGCACTCTCAACTCTAAAGATCAGCAGCTACTTAGTAATTTTTACTGCATCCTATCGAAATAGCTATTAATTATAGGCATTCACCGAAAAAATAATTGAATCGTAAAGCAGCAAATTACCTTTGAATCATAAAATAATCATTCAAATATCCCCAGCCAAAAATGAGAAAATTGACTAAAATTTCCATAATTATAAGTTTAATAACTTTAAGTTTAGAGCTTCAAACTATAAAAAGTCTTGCTCAAGGTATTTGGAATCAGAAAGCTGATTGCACTTTTGGTGGGGACGCTTTAGCGAATTTCTCTATTGGAAATAATGGATATATGTTACAGTATCCAAATTCGTTTTTTGAATGGAATAAAAATTCCAATATTTGGATACGCAAATCAGATTTCCCTGGGCCTTCAAGAGGTGGTATGGCTGGATTTTCCATAGGGACAAAAGGATACGTTTTTGGAGGGCAGGAATATGGTAATTTTTATACTGATTTGTGGGAATGGGATTCGCAAACAGATACATGGACAGAAAAAGCAAATAAAAGTGGAGAAGGAAGAGAGTATGCCTCCGCTTTTTCAATTGGCAACAAGGGTTATATAGTGGGAGGTTATACTGATCTCAGTACTAGTATTCCTGAACTTTGGGAGTGGGATCAATCGACAAATAGTTGGACACAAAAAGCTATATGTCCATGTGGTGCAAAGGAATTTGGGGTTGCTTTTTCAATAGGAACAAAGGCATACTTTGGAACAGGTGGTTTGAGCTCTGGTATAACGAAAGATTTTTGGGAATGGGATCAACTAAGTAATTCATGGAGTCAAAAATCGGATTTTTGCGGAGTTGCCAGAGGTTCAGCCATTGGTTTTTCTATTGGTACAAAGGGATATATTGGTACTGGTAGAGGGCATTACCCAATCCTGTTTCAGGATTTTTGGGAATGGAACCAATCCACAGATACATGGACACAGAAATCTAATGTTCCCAATAAGGTAAGATATGGAGCAATTAGTTTTACTATAAACGACAAAGGTTATGTTGGAGCTGGAACTTATATTGATACGAGCACCAGTTTATTCAACTTGCAAAAAGATTTTTGGGAATTTGATAAAAACTGCGTTTCACAAACCATATCCATCGCAGCAGGATTAACCCACTCTCTATTTCTATGCAATGGCGCTACTGGTATGTCATGTGGAAACAATTTATCGGGAAATTTAGGGGACGGAACAACTACAAATAAACTTACTCCTATTGAGGTTAGTTCCATAAGTAATATTACCGCCATTTCAGCTGGTGCTGGCCATTCGATTTTTCTAAAAAATGACAGTACAGTATGGACTTGCGGAGGTAATTATTATGGGGCCTTAGGCGATGGAACATACGTTGATAAATCTAATCCAATTCAGGTAGCTTCACTAAGCGGCATTATTGCAATCTCAGCAGGATGTAATCATTCACTTTTTCTAAAAAACGATGGTACTGTCTGGGCGTGCGGATACAATAACTATGGACAATTGGGAGATGGGACAACAACCACAACTATACCCTTACCCATTCAGTTAAGTTATCTTAACGGCATCACTGCGATCTCAGCAGGATATGAACATTCCCTATTTCTAAAAAACGATGGTACTGTCTGGGCTTGTGGTACCAATAGTTCAGGAGAATTAGGCGATGGTACAACCTTTGATAAATTAATTCCTGTTCAAGTAAATTCTCTTTCCGGTATTATAGCTATTACAGCAGGAGATGATTGTTCTTTCTTTCTGAAAAATGACGGTACGGTTTGGGCTTGCGGAAATTCAGGCAGTGGAGAATTGGGTATTGGATCATCAAGTAATATTTATATAACCATCCCTGTTCAGGTAAATTCTCTTTCAGGCATCACTGCTATTTCGAATAATAATGCGCATACTATTTTTCTTAAAAATGATGGCAGCGTTTGGGCTTGCGGCAGAAATAATTATGGCACTTTAGGTGATGGTACAACAATTAACAAATCAACCCCTGTCCAAGTAAATTCCCTTTCAGGCATTATAGGAATTGCAGCTGGCGCTGAATTTTCTTTGTTTTTAAAAAATGACGGCACAGCCTGGGCATGTGGAATCAATGGTTATGGACAGTTGGGGGATGGAACAAACGTTAATAAATCCGTTCCTGTTCAGGTCATTGGCTTATGCATTACCTGCGATCCACCACCTGCACCTACAGCAACCAATGCCATTATATGTGCTAACAATACTGCAAGTTTATCAGCAACAGGTAATGGCACTTTGAGTTGGTATGATCAAGCTAATGGGGGAACCTATTTAGGAGGGGGAGCAAATTACAATACCCCAATATTAACTACAACCGCTACCTATTATGTACAGGATAGTACTTGTGCAGCAAGCGCAACGCGAAAAGGGGTGCTTGTTACTGTAAATCCTTTACCAGTGATTATAGCCAATGCAAGTGCTGCCTCAATATGCGAAGGAGCTGCTGTAACATTAACAGGCGGTGGAGCAACTTCTTATTCCTGGTCAGATGCAGTTATAAATGGACTTGGATTTATTCCTATAACCACTACTACATACTCTGTTACAGGAACGGATGGAAACAATTGTTCCAATACCGCAACAAAAACTATCAATGTAAATCCTTTGCCAACTATTACAGCCAATGCAAGTGCTACAAGTGTGTGTGCCGGAACTTCCGTTATATTAACTGGCGGAGGAGCCGCATCTTATGCATGGTCAGTAGGAGTAACGAATGAACTTAGTTTTGTTCCTTCTACTACCACGACCTACACTGTTACAGGAACAGATGGGAACAATTGTTCAAATACTGCAGCAATAACTGTCCATGTAAATCCTTTGCCGGATATAGCTATTAATATAAGCGGACTAACAATTTCTGCAAATCAAAATGGAGCTATATATCAATGGTTGAATTGTAACAATGCCAGTTCACCTATTGCAGATGCAATAAATCAAAGTTATACGGGCTCAATAAATGGGAATTATTCAGTAGTTATAACAATGAATAATTGTTCAGATACTTCAAATTGCGTAAATATTACTACAACAGGAATTGAAAAACCTATAACAAATAATAATCAACTTAGGATTTTTCCAAATCCAAGCAAAGGTTTGCTTACTATTCAATCAACATTGGAAGGTGATTATACTATCAGAACTGAATCAGGTCAAACTATTCAATCATTTAAATTGAATAGTACAAATAATTATACCATAAACATGGAAAACCTAAGCAACGGCACTTATTTCATTGTTGGGTTTAATAATAATCAAATGACTAATCAAAAGGTTGTAGTATCGAAATAGACTAGTCACCTGCAGAACTAAACAAAAAAAACTTGCTTTGTACGTATATAAAACATACATTTGTACGTAACAAAATCGAAACATCATGGACACCAAATTGACTCTCAAGCTTGAACAAACAATTATTGAAAAGGCAAAAGACTATGCAAAAGCTCATAAAACAAGCCTTTCACAATTGATTGAGAACTATCTTCTTCATATTACTAATGAAAAAGGCAGAGAAGAAAAGATAACTCCATTAGTAAAAAGCTTATCTGGAATAATAAAACTCCCAAAAGATTTTGACATTAAGAAAGAGTACTCTGACTATTTAATCAGTAAATATAAATAATGGAAAAAGTATTTGCAGACACCGATATTGTTCTGGACTTACTAAGTTACCGTGAACCATATTATACCCACTCGGCTCACTTGTTTTCAGAAGCCGACAAAGGTAAAACGAAAATATATGTTTCATCTTTATCATTTTCCAATTTAAATTACATATTATCTAAGCAATACTCGGCTGACCAGTCAAGAAAAAAATTACTTAAATTCAAAACTCTTGTAACTGTTTTAGCTGTGACAGACAAAGTTGTTGAACTTGCTTTATCTTCAGACTTTAAAGACTTTGAAGATGGAATGCAATACTTTACTGCAATTGAAAATAATCTTAAGACCCTTTTGACCAGGAATTTAAAAGATTATAAAACCGCTGAAATATCTGTTATGACTGCAGAACAGTTTTTAAATGGGTAATTAAAAAAAACACCAACGACTAACATATAAGTATGAAAAGCATTTTCGCGAAGCTGCAATTTAAACCTGTGTTATTCTAATGCTTAGCCAGCCAAACGAGTGTTTACAAGGCATTTTATATAGTTAGAAATTTCAAAAAGCAATATTCTTTTTTTGAGAAAAATGGAATCATTAAAATGGCTGCATTTTATATTTTTTAGTTTTGCCTGCAATTTTATATTTTTTTCACAAAAAGACCATCAAGCCAATCCGGCCTATATATTTACGAACTCAATGAAACTTTTGTTTGAATAATTCTTAATAAGAACGCAATTATTGTTTTTTTGCCTGAGGGATTGCAGCGGAAATCCTTCCCAAATTTTTTATTTGGGAAGATTGAAGCGTAAAGCCCGACCCGCAGGGACAGGCCCATATTTCCTAAAAATAATTACCACAAGGAGGTAAAAAACTGCAATAAAGAATCCCTTAAATGGCAAGCTATGCTTGATCCGCATGCCAAACCAAAACCAACATTAAAAGTTTAAAGCTTCGTCAAAATCGGCAAAATTAAGCCCCTAATATCCGACAACAAACAACTACAAATAACTATATCCGCATATAAATGCTTACGAACCGAATCGTGAATTCAAACCGCCGCACCTTTGCATCGTCAAAAACAACAAACCGTTATTGATGAGAATTTAAAAACAAGTATTAACAATTAATAAAATCAAAAACCATGAACACAATGCGCAACAAAGTACAATTGATCGGAAACTTAGGTATGACCCCAGAGGTTAAAACATTAGACGGCGGAAAAAAATTTGCGAAAATGAGCATCGCCACAAACGAATCATACAAAAACGCGAAAGGCGAGCTTGTAAAAGAAACATCTTGGCACAATCTAATAGCATGGGGTAAAACAGCAGAGATCGTCGAAAAATACCTAAAAAAAGGCAGCGAAGTGGCCGTGGAGGGTAAGCTTATCAACCGCAGTTACGTAGACAAGGAAGGGCTGAAACGTTTTGTTACGGAAATTCAGGTAAATGAACTAGTGATGTTAGGATCTTCTAAATCTTGATTTCTTATTAATTCTTCACAAAACAGAAAGCCCATTCCAAAATATCGGAATGGGCTTTCTGTTTTATATTAAATTTGTTTTATCCAACTAACCCGGCTTTGAAAACGGCGGATTATTTCGATAAAAAAAAGTATAGTCAGGTCCAGAAATTATATTTCTGAATTTTTGCCTTTACTCCCCAAAATATTCTTTAAGGGTAAATGTTTCTTTCAAACGGATTCCTTTTTCTGTTCTCTGAACGGTGCAGCATTCATTTACTGAATCGTGTTCGAAAAACAAAACAAACTCCTCATCGGCGGCTCTGTTCATAAAAGCCTCTTTTTCGGCAAGTGTAAGTAATGGCCGTGTATCATAACTCATAACATAAGGCAGAGGAATATGACCAATCGACGGTAAAAAATCACTCATGAACACAACCGTTTTCCCTTTATATTTAATATGCGGAATCATCATTGCATCGGTATGGCCGCGAGTAAGCATGATTGAAATATTGCCGCCCAATTGTTTACTTGAACTGTATTCATTTGTACCCTGCTTCCCTCCTATTATTGCGCCGTCAATAAATTTCAGCTGCCCGCTTTCCATAATCGGCAGAATATTTTCTTTTATAAAACTTGGCTTCTCGCGCGCATTAGGGTTAGCGGCCCACTCCCAATGATCCGCATTACTCCAGTATGCAGCATTTTTAAAAACAGGTTCAAAAGAGTTGATATCCTTTTTATAATTTATTCCGCCGCCGCAATGGTCAAAATGCAGATGTGTTAAAACCATATCTGTAACATCATCATTGCTGAAACCCGCTGTTTTTATTGAGTTTTGAAGTGTGTCATCTCCGTTCAAAAAATAATGACTGTAAAATTTTGCATCCTGCTTGCTGCCCAATCCATTATCAATTAAAATAAGACGATTGCTGTCTTCAACCAATAAACAGCGCATTGTCCAATTGCAAAAATTGTTTTCATCAGCAGGATTTGTTTTGTTCCACAGCATTTTTGGTACGACACCAAACATGGCGCCTCCATCCAATTTAAAATTTCCTGTATTTATTACGTGCAGCTTCATGTTTAAGAATAACGGATTGTTATGAATTTACAAATATTAGTTGGTTACTAATAACCTGAGTTCGATTAATAATACGAACCTGTTTTGGCTAAAGCCCAATAAAATTGCTTGCTATAATACCAAGGTCTAAAGACCGTGGCAACAATCCAGGCAAATTATTAAGTTGTATAAAATAATAGCCACGCCTTAAAAGGCGTGGATTTGATAAACCTTGTTATTATTGGGCTTTAGCCTAAATTAATAATCGAACTCAAGTTAATAGCCTATAGTTCGCTTAATAAAATATAAAGAATTCATTTATCCGCTTTAACATTGGGCGTTCCGCTTTCTACCTCACCCCCTTCCCCTCTCCATTTGGAGAGGGGTGTCCGAAGGACGGGGTGAGGTAAAAAGCGACGGGCATTCACATGAATTTAACTCATACCTTTTTACAAATCATCATTATAAAATAATATTTCGCAGATATGCAGCAAATAATTATTTGTCGCCGTATTTAACCGCACAACCGTTGTATGTTTTACCATTAAATACAGCTTCGGATTTATAATTATATTTAATTTCACTCATGCCGTCACTGCATTTTTCATTAGTGATAGTAATTTTTATTTTGCCGCTGCCTGCCTTATCTTCAGAAGTATATATTGTTTTACCTCCATTAATTTCTGCTTTTGAAAAATTGAAATGATAAAACTTTGGAATCATCGGATCATAAAAATCTATCAGGTTTTCTTTTTCTGAAATTTGTATCTGCCAAAAAGGCTCATTCCCCATGCACCAATATTCATAAGGGATAACAGAGTTTTTTGTGTTTTTAAATTCCATTTTAATAAGCTTTGTCAAGGTGGTTCGAAAACCAGTATTTGTTGGTAAAGAATCTGCTGTACCTTCAAAATTAAGGAAAACAGTCTGGTTAGGATAATGGCCCGGCAGGATATTGTTATATAAACTATCTAACTTTTTTTGAACGCTGTCATTAAAAGTATATAGTTCTGAATTTTCAGCATCTTTAAACTGCCCGGGATGATAAACGCCTTTATATTCCTTCGGTACTTTAAACGTCTTAACAGCAGTTGACAGTGAATCTTTATTTGCAGATAATTCTTTGTTATTTGGATTTGGAGAACAAGAAAATAAAAGTATAATCAAAGAAAAGGGAAAAAATTTTTTTTTCATAAGTATTATTGAGAAACCATTATTTAATATTTTTCACCTTTTGAACGACCGAAATACTATTCAGATTATTCATTTTTTTTAAAACTAAATACGCAATAAAAAATCCGAAATTTATATTAGCTGTATTTTGTTTTCCAATTATTAAAATCAACCTTATCAATTTGTTTTAATATGGCTTTTATTGCACCTGCCCAGTAATTTCACATTCCTATTCCCATTGCTTTACCGCTTGTTTTTTCACAGATAAGTATTTTTTTTGCGGCAATATCAAAAAAAGTTACATAAACATCGGCTGTTTCAGACCCTTTATTAAAATTTTCGATGATAAAAACCAGTCCGATCCCCTCTTTTTTCTCTCCTGCCTTATACTTTTTAATCATATTTCCAATATCTCCGACTTCAATTTTCCCCGGGTTAAAACTCATGCATTCATTTACATCAACATCGCTGTTTACCAGATTAACAGCAGCAACGTCATTATACACACTGAATTTACGGAACGCTTTTTTAAGGTCAAAATGCTGCGGTTCGTTTACAACAAGTGCGTTCCATCCCGGAATATACTTATTACGCATATCTGACCCAGATGCTGGATTAGCTCCCATACCTTGGTCAAACTGTCCAACAAATTTTGCTTTTGTAAAATCCATACCATACCATACAATTTCTTTGGCATCAAAAATTGCTTTTGCACTTTGTGCATTTATGCTGCTTCCTGCAATGAAAACACCAAAAATTGAAATAATTACCTTTTTCATGTTGTTCTGTTTATTGATTCTGCGTACAAATATATTTATCATAACTTAAATTATCAATTACTTTCAAAATCACAATTCTTATCAAAAACAGGTAAAGAATGTGTGCTCAAAAATTGTTCGCTTCTATTTTCCTACACGCTAAAAAGCCCTAATGGCACGAGAAGCAGGTGCCGAGTTTTTATTGCCGTAATTCTGAAAGCCATTGTTGAAATTCTGCGCCCAGGCATACTGCGAATTGTACTCGGTAGAACACCAATAAAACGGGTTGCCGAAACCTCCTACCACAGCTTTTTGAAGATATAACAAATTGAGTTCATCTTTGGATGGTAAAAACCAGTCGTTGAAACCGTTAATCTTCAGCTGGCCGCAAATAATTGCGGCATAGCTGCCGGATTCCTGGGTACTTACTATAGCTGCAGTATTTGCTTTCCCTGTGCCCACCGCTGTTCCCGAGGCATTTGTTGCTCCATATACACCATTATACCATTTAGCTTTTTTTTGATCCGCAGGGGAAGCTATTAAACCATGCTGTCCGGTGCTGTCAACGTAAAAAACAATTCCGCCTCCGTAATGTTCCCCTATTTTGTGCTGCTCTTCCTGAGGCTTTGTCAAGCTCAAGGCTGATGATGAATGAGCTGCTGTTTCAAAACTTTTTCTGTCGATATGGAAAGCTGAAAAAACAACTACAGCAATCATTAACAATAACTTCATCTGCAATCAATTTTAATTATACACAGCTCATTCCCGACACCGTCCGAAATGACCAACAAGCAATGACAGTTCGAGCGGAGTCGAGAACAGTGCGCCGGAGTATAGTATTTGAAATATATTCTTAACTAAATGACATTAATCCGCAATTATCAACTATTCAATAATCATCATTTCAACACGCCTGTTTTTCTGACGCCCTTCTTCGGTTTTGTTATCTGCAATTGGTTTGGATGAACCAAACCATTCTACTTTAAACCTGTCAGCGGCAATGCCTTTACCTACCAAATATTTTTTAATAGCTTCGGAACGTTTTTCTGATAATTTTAAATTAGCTACCGCATCGCCTTTATTATCGGTATGTCCGGAAATTTTTAATTTCCAATTTGGTTTCTTAGCCATTAAGCCTGCCAGCTCATCAAGAGAAGAAAAAGACACTTCTTTTATTATATCTTTTCCGGTAGCGAATTCAAGGTTATTGAATGCTTTTTTAAGTACCTCTGCTTCTTTTTGATCAAGCTTAACAGCAACTTCTTGTGTTTCTGCCGGCTTGACAATTACAAATTTGAATATTTTTTCAGAACCAGACTTTACTGCTCTCCTGGATTCACCGCCCACAACAACAGCCAATGCAGTAACGGTGTCAGTGTTTTCGCCGTCTAATTTAAAAAGCATATTTTCATCAAAAGGTATACCAGCAAAAGTAAAACTGCCGTCTTTACCACGGACTCCTGCAGCTAATGTGTTCCCTTGAGGATCAACCGAAAATAATTTTGCTTCAGGGCAGCCATTATTACTAACCGGCCCCGGCTTATCAGGACACAAATCCATTTTATCCTCTACTCCATCACCATCTCTATCCGGGCAGCCTTTAAACGCAGGTAATCCCGGCACATCCGGACAAGCATCATCTTTGTCTGCAATTTTATCTCCATCTTTATCAGGACAGCCTTTAAGTTCAGCCGTTCCTTTTTCATCCGGACAAGCATCTTCTTTATCTATTATTCCATCGCCGTCTTTATCCGGACAGCCTTTCAATTCAGGTAAGCCGGCCGCATCAGGACAAGCATCTTCTTTATCTGCAATGCCGTCACCATCCTTATCAGGGCAGCCTTTCAATTTTACTGATCCCGAATCGTCAGGGCATAAATCATATTTGTCCGCAACGCCGTCATGATCTTTATCCGGGCAGCCGTTCAAAGTCACTAATCCAGGGGTATCCGGACAATCATCTTTATTATCTGCCACTCCATCTTTATCCTTATCAGAACGTTTTCGGCCGAACGTGAGATTAATTCCAAAATGAAGGTGTACATTTTTTGTGTTCTGAGGAAAAAACACGCCCAAAACGTTATCATTTACAATATACAATTGCACCGGTCCGCCATTGAGCGCTAAACCTAAACCTATATTATTATAACTGCGGTTATATATTGAGTAAGATGCTGAAACATTAAACCATCGGCCAACTCTTTGGTTAAATGACAATGCTAGTCCCGGATGGATAGATTTGTCAAATATCTGGCTGTATAATATAAAACCTGCGTTGCTTTTTTCATTTAAATTATAATTTGCTCCCAAATATATTTGAGTGGGTAATTTCGTTGAATAACTGTTATGTACGGTATTCACTTTGAATATTTCGGTTAGTGTATCAACCAGCACATCACCAATGTTTTTTGTAGAATCCTGACCAAATACCTGGTTCATATCTAAACCTTGAAAAGTATATCTTCCGTTAGGATCATTACTTACATAATTATTGACACCTTGTTTCCATTTAATAAAACCCAGATCTATTATACTCGCCGAAAAAGTAAACTTGTCATTATACTTGTAAACTCCTCCCAAATCAATGCCCATCCCGCGGTTTTTCTTTTTGAAAAGATAATCCTTAACATTTATGTTATCTGTTGAAGAACTGTCTAAGCCGGAAGTATTTATTAATATATTGGCTTTTGCAGTAAGAGAAAAGTCGTTAGGGTCGGTTGTAAGCGATATATCGGACTTTTCTGTCCACATATTTTCCATCCCATAAAGATATTTAAACTTGCCGCCAACTGTTAACTTGTCATTTATTTCCCTGATATATCCTACCGCATATTCACGATAATGAGTAAAATTTACTCCGAAATTAA
>CAISYK010000028.1 GCA_903889605.1 uncultured Bacteroidota bacterium | reverse complement strand
GTGACGGTTGAAGTTAATCCTTTACCTGTTTCAAATGCAGGAAATGATTTAACAATATGTTCGGGAACGGCAGGAACAATAGGCGATGCATCTGTGACAGGTTGTACTTATTCATGGAATCCTGGCACTGGATTAAGTGACGCAGCTGTTTCAAATCCAGATAACACTACTACTAATACAAGCAGTACTCCAATGGTTACAACTTATACAGTAACTACAACCATTATTGCCACCGGCTGTCAATCAACTGACAATTCAATAATAACAGTAAATCCTCAGCCGGTTTTAGCAATTACAAGTCCTGCTGCTGTTTGTTATCCAAACACAGTAGACATAACAGCTGGAGCAGTCACTTCAGGAAGCACTGGAGGAGGCACATTGAGTTATTGGACTGATGCTGCGGCTACAAATGTATTACCATCACCTAATTCTATTGCATTAAGCGGAACTAAATATATAAAAGTAACAGCTGCAGGCGGATGTACGGATATTAAACCGGTGACGGTTGAAGTTAATCCTTTACCTGTTTCAAATGCAGGAAATGATTTAACAATATGTTCGGGAACGGCAGGAACAATAGGCGATGCATCCGTGACCGGATATACTTATTCATGGAATCCGAGCACTGGTTTAAGTGACGCAGCTGTTTCAAATCCTGATAATACAACTACTAATACAAGCAGTTCGCCAATCGTTACAACCTACACTGTAACCACAACAATTACCGGCACCGGCTGCCAATCAATAGACAATTCAATAATAACAGTAAACCCTCAGCCAATTTTAGCAATTACCAGCCCTGAAGCCGTTTGTTACCCAAATACTGTAGATATAACCACTGGAGCAGTAACCGCAGGAAGCACAGGAGGCGGCACATTGAGTTATTGGACTGACGCCTCTGCAAGCAATATCTTATTATCGCCTAATATCATTGCATCAAGCGAAACGAATTATATAAAAGCAACAGCATTAGGAGGATGTGAGAATATTAAACTTATTACGGTTACAGTTAATCCACAACCTACTGCCGTATTTACAACAAATGATGAAAGCTCCAGTTTGTACTGTGATGGTTCAATAAAAGGCCATTTAACTGGAGGTACCGGAACAATTCAACCACAGTGGCTCAATTCAAGTCAAACTGTTTTATCCTCTACTGATTCTATTGGCGCGCTATGCCCTGGAATTTACACCTTGAATTTAATTGATGACAAAAGCTGCACCAACACATATTCACACTCTATCCAGGCTGGTCCTATTCCGCCGAGCCCTCCTATCTGCATGATAACAGTGGATTCTACTCTTACTCACAATTTAGTTATATGGGAAAAAACAAATCTTGATTTGACAAACATTGACAGTTTTGTGGTATACCGCGAAATAAATACTAATATCTACCAACCCATCGGTGCAGTTTCTAAAGATTCCATGAGCACATTTGATGACTTTGCAGTTAACCCAGCTTCGACAGGATACCGTTATAAATTAAAAAGTAAAAACACTCACGGTGTTTCATCTTTAATGAGCAATTACCACAATACAATTTACCTTACAAATTCCGGCGCTAATTTCACCTGGACTCCTTATCAGGTAGAGAATAACACAACGCCTATTTCTAATTATTATATTTATCGAGATGATAATTCAACTGGAAATTTTCTGAACATTGGAAATACAACTGGCAACCAATTCGGGTATACAGATTTAAACTTTTCTGCTTATCCCTTTGCCAGTTATTATGTTGAAGCAGTTATGTCGACAGGCATCTGTAATCCAACACGTTCAGACTTTACAGCTTCCCGTTCAAATGTAAAATACTTTGGAAGTACGGAAGTTCAGCAATTAAATAATCATCCCGCAATTAACGTTTATCCCAACCCTGCTGGAAATATGCTGAATATTTCAGGCATTACCAGTAAAACCAAGTTAAGCATTTATAATATTGTTGGTGAATTAATACTGGAAAAAGAAACTGAGATCAATACCTCAATTAACACAAGTCAAATTAAAGAAGGCATTTACACGCTTACAACAGAGGGTAAAACAGGCAGAACTATTAATAAAATAGTGGTAAACCATTAATGAGGGAAAAATGGAACTGTTAATATTGCATAATTATCATTAATGCTAAAAACAGGTCTGTGTATAATTGTGAAATCTGTAGTAATAAATAAAAAAAAACATTAATACTTTTCAGAATAAAAATGTATTCGAAATATCAATTTATCCTTATAAAAGCAACACCTGACAGGCTTTAGAAACCTGACAGGTGTCAATAAGGGCATTTGTAGTGCATAGATTTAAGTCCATACATAAAACTTAAGAATTAAATTATTTTTCTAAGTTTAAAATCTTTCTAATTTCGAGAAAAAGAAATCACCTTCAATTTGTGCATTATCATCGCTGTCTGAACCATGGACAGCATTTGCAGAAATGGATTTTGCATAAATTTTACGGATTGTTCCAGCATCTGCTTTAGTTGGATCAGTTGCACCAATTAAAGTTCTGAAATCAGCAATTGCATTTTCCTTTTCTAGGATAACTGCAACTATAGGGCCTGACGACATATAAGTTACTAATTCACCATAAAAAGGACGCTCTTTGTGCACTTCATAAAATGCACCCGCAGCTTCTGCAGACAGCTTGGTATATTTCATTGCTGCAATGCGGAAACCTGCATCATTGATCATTTTTAAAATTCCGCCGATGTATCCGTTAGCTACTGCATCAGGCTTAAGCATTGTAAATGTTCTATTTGTTGCCATTATTTTTAAGTATTAATTTATATTGGATTATTTTATTTATAAGATTTAATTTATTAACAAATGCAAAATACACTTCTCGTTTTGCGGTCACGAATTTAGAAAAATATAATTAGAGTATGTCCATAATG
>CAISYK010000027.1 GCA_903889605.1 uncultured Bacteroidota bacterium | reverse complement strand
AGTCTTGAACAAGTTGTAAAAAACGCAAAAAATGATCAGGAAAGATTTTTTGCTCTTAAAGAAACTGCAAGGTATTCAATAATGGAAAACCCTTCTAAAGCCCTTTATTATATTAATAAATCGGAAGCTTTGGCAGAAAAATTGAATGACAGCGCTTTTATGGCTTTATCAGAATTTCTCAATGGTATTTACCTGGATGAAATTTCCGAAAAAGATTCTGCAATTATTATTTACACAAGAGTTTCTGAAAAATTAAAAAAGTATAACAAAAATATTGAATTGGCTCAGTGTTATTCTTTTATTGCTCAAATATATTTAGGCAAAGGAAGTTATCAGCAATCTATTTATTGGTTTAATAAGTCAAAAGAAACAGCAAAAATTATAATAGAGGAAAAATTAGTTTTAAATAATATAATGTATGCAGGACTTGCCTATGTGCAGATGGGGGACAGCCCAAAAGGATTAGTTTTTTTACAAGAAGCGCTGACCATGGCTGAAAAAACAAATAATGAATCCAGGATAGCACAGCTGTTATTATATATTGGATCTGCGTACAGTGAAGGTACAAATCAGGATTATGCCATGGATTACTATAGGCGCTGTCAGGAATTAGCTTATAAAATTAAAGACACTGTTCTTATTCTTGAGGCAGATCTATACATTGCCAATAATCATTATTATAATAAAAGATATGATAAAGCAATTGAGATGTATAAGCAGGTAAGCCTGATTTCGGAGCATCGTGATAAACGATCCTATGCAGGAGCTTTAGGAAATCTCGGAAATGTATATTCTGATATCGGTGACTTTGATAAGGCTCAGGAATACCAATTTAGAGCAATTGAAATGTTTGAAAAAGAAGGAGACAATCAGGGACTAACTATTTGCTATAGTGCAGTAGGTGGGAATTATTATTCGATCAAGAAGTATCAAAAGGCAATTGAATATTACAATAAAGCCCTTTTATTAGCCAGAGCGATGAATTCATTGGGAGATTTAATTGAAATATATAATGGATTATCTAAAACTTACGAGGCATTAAATGACCATAAAAATGCGTATGCAAATTTCAAATTGTACAAACAATTTAATGACTCGGTTAACAATTCCGGAAACACAAAAAAACTAACTGAACTGGAAATGAATTATCGTTTTCAGGGGCTCCAAAAAGAACAGGAACTTATTCAAAAAAACAAAGAAACACTTGCCGATGAAAAATTAAAACGGCAGACATTAATAAGTTACTCTTCAATATTTGTGGTTCTTTTATCGCTGCTGTTGTTCGGAATTGTATATCGAAACAACAATCACAGAAAACAAACAAACAAACGTCTTCTGTCAATGAATACAGAAATACTGAAGCAGAATAACATTATTCAGGAAAAAAACCTGGAAATTACTGGAAGCATAAATTACGCTAAACGTATTCAATCCTCTTTCCTCACTTCCGAAACATATATTGCACAGCTTCTGCCAGAGTATTTTATTTTGTTTAATCCACGAGATATTGTGAGCGGCGACTTTTATTGGATGATGAAAAAAGACAATGACTTTTACTTTTGTACTGCCGACTGCACTGGACATGGAATACCAGGAGCATTTATGAGTCTTATCGGAATGAGTGTTCTCAACGAAATATTTCATTCCAAAAATAATATCCTGCATACTGATGAAATGCTGAATGAACTGCGCAGAATAATTATTTTAGCCTTAAATCCTGTTGGGTCAACCGAAGAGGGAAAAGATGGAATGGATGCGGTTTTATGCCGTTATGATTATCAAAAAATGGAATTAGAATACTCTGCAGCTAATAATTCATTTTATATTATTAGAAATGGCAAACTAATGGAATATAAACCCGATAAGATGCCCATAGGAAAATATATCTATGATGAAAAACCATTTACCCGCAATATCATCAAGATTGAAAAAGGAGATTGTATTTATACTTTCAGCGATGGCTATGCGGACCAGTTTGGCGGACCAAAAGGAAAAAAAATGAAATATTCGAATTTAAAAGAGTTATTGCTTTCCATTCACCACCATCCAATGAATACACAGAAAGTTCTTTTAGCGGAACATTTTGAAAGCTGGAAGGGAAGAATGGAACAGGTTGATGATGTTTGTATTGTTGGTATAAGAATTTAACGATTTCGCGGAGCTTTAATAAGCATCTGTGTAAATAATAATACAATGAAAAAAATTGCCTTCATAATAAACGGGAAAGCCAAAAAAAAGCCGGAGGTGTTAAGTGAGATTGCCTCGGTTTTTTCCGGTAATTATGAAACAGCTGTTTTTATATCAGAATATTCAGGTCATGCCATTGAGCTTTCATACAGAGCCGCCAAAGAAGGTTTTAATTATATTATTTGTGCAGGAGGCGACGGAAGTTTGAATGAAGTTGTTAACGGTGTTATGCAGGCAAAAAATCAAAATGCTGCCCTTGATATTAAAGTAGGCATACTTCCTTTCGGAACAGGAAACGACTTTATAAAAACCACCAAAAGCCCGCAAACGTTTTTAGGAATAAAAAAACTTATTGATGAAGATTCTTTCAAAGAAATAGATTTGGGTTTGGTGCATTTTAAAAATCATACTGGAAAAGACAGCAGCAGATATTTTATAAATATTACAGACATAGGCATCGGCGGGGTGGTTGTGCAGAAGCTTGGTAAATATACCAAAGCTTTTGGCGCTGACATTAAATATATGCTGGCAATTTTCAGTACGCTGTTATCTTATCGTAATCAACCTGTAAAAGCAACAGCCGATGAATTTACTTTTGAAGGTAAAGTAAAAAACTTTGTTGTTGCCAACGGAAAATACTTTGGCAGCGGCATAGGTATTGCACCTGATGCAGAAGTGGATAACGGCACATTTTCGATTGTGATTTTAGCAGAAACATCTTTAATAGATTTTCTTAAATTTTCTGTTACTTTTAAAAAATGCTTAAAAATAGACCATCCGCAGATAATTTATAAAACAGCTAAAGAAATTACAGTTGATTCTTTATCCATCCCTCAGCCTATTGATATGGACGGAGAATTTATTGGATATTCACCGATGAAAATTAAAATTGTTCCAAAAGTGCTTCCTTTCCTGTGCATGAGTTAAAAAAAAGGAATTAATTTATCCTTTAAAAAAATTGCTTTAATAAATTTGCATCTTCGTTGTTTAACATAACTTAATATATTTAGTCCAACTTATACCCCGGCACACTTTCTCGACTTTGCTTGAAATGACTGCGCGCCGGCAGTTTCTAACGGAGTCGAGAAGTGAGCTTGCCATCAAAATTGGATTATTTCAATATCGGCTGTGTCATTAGTGCTGCGTTAGGGATTGAAGCGGAAATCCTTTTGCCCTTGCAAAAGATTGAAGCGGAAAGCCCGCCCATTTCTTTGAAAAAGAAAGGGGAACGCCCCCAAGAGAAAGCTTTTACTCAACTATTTTGGCTATGATATTCCAATTCATGTTAAAAGAAATTTTTTCTGGAAAAATGGGACTTTATTCTAAACAATAATTTTTTTATATATTTTAAATGCTGCTTTTAAAATTAATTGTAAATTAGATGCATAAGAATCAATATATGGTTAAAAACTTATTTTGATTTGAAAAATGATTGAGTTGAAAATAAAGGAAACATAAAATATTTATTTTAAAATACTGCACTATGCTGGATAATGAAAACAAGAATCCGATAATAAATGAAGAGCTTACACAAGAGGCTGCACCTGCATCTCCTGTAGAAGAATTAGAAGCAGATAATATTGAAGCACAAATTTCAGAAGACGAAATAGCGGGTTTAAGTAAAAAACAGTTAGCAGATAAACTTGGCGAATATCTTTCACTTGACGATATACATTCTATTTTCCCTGCCGCAAGTCTCATCAAAAAAAAATTGGATGAGATTATTAAGGAAGAATATGAACGAAAACTAAGTGTATTTATGCAGGACGGAAGCCCTGCCGAAGATTTTGAACCTAAAGCCGATCCGTTGGATGAAAAAGCGGAACAAATCTGGAAAAGTTTAAATGCAAAAAGATTGTTTCAGCGTAAGCAGAAGGAAAAATCTGCCCAGGAAAATCTTTCTACAAAAAACATGATCATTGAGGAGTTGAAAGAGCTTCTGAAAGGACACGAAAATTTCACGGCTTCTTACAATAAGTTTCAGGCTCTTCAAAGCAAATGGCGCACAACAGGAAATGTACCGCTGCAGGATAATAATACAGTTAGAGAAAATTATTTTTTTCTTACAGGCAAGTTCTACGATATGGTTAAGATCAGTAATGAACTTAATGTACTTGACAAGAAAAAAAATGCCGAGCATAAAACTCAGCTCTGCGAAAAAGCGGAACTGCTCACTGAAGAGAACTCATTAAAGAAGGCGCTTGAAGGGCTGCATAATTTACAGGAAGAGTGGAGTGAAATACGAAATACTTCCAAAGAATTGAAAGATAATTTGTGGCTGCGTTTTAAAACGGCTGGGGATAAAATCATTGAGCGGAAAAAAGAATATACTGTTCAGCTGCAAAAACAACAGCAAAGCAACCTTGCTGCAAAAACGGCATTATGCCTGCAGATAGAACTTCTTTGCGAGACAGAGCTGGTTTCTCATAAAGGATGCCGTGAAGCCTCTGAAAAGGCCGACGCTATTTGGGAAGCCTGGCAGAAAATAAGTTTTGTGCCGAAAAGTGATAATGGAAATTGCTGGAAACGATTTAAAAAAGCCCGTCTGCATTTTCACCAGTCGCTTGATTTATTTTACGCTAAGCAGCGCGGCGAGTTTACAAACAATCTTGAAAAGAAAACCGCACTTTGCTTAAAAGCAGAAGGTCTTCAGGAAAGTACCGAATGGATGGCTACTGCTGAAGTATTAAAAAAACTGCAGTCTGAATGGAAAACTATCGGTCAGGTAGCAGCAAAAGATTCGGATGCAGTTTGGATGCGTTTCCGAAAAGCCTGCGATCATTTTTTTGAAAGCAAAAACAATCAGGTTCTCGCAAAGGAAAATTCCCTGAAGGCTGTTGTAACAAGTAAGGAAGCTTTGATTGCAAAAACAGATTTATTTGAACCTTCCGGAGATATTCACCAAAGTATTGAAGATCTGAAAAAAATGCAGGAAGAATGGGCGCAGTCGGGTGAGGCGCCGTTTAAGGATAGTGACCGCCTTAACAATACATTTGGAATGGCCATTGAAAAGCTTCTTGAACGTATTAAAACCAGCTCACAAGTGGATGATAAACTATTCTACCGGCTTAAATACGAGCAAATGCTTAAATCTCCGCAAGGGGTGGAGCAGATAAAAAAAGAGCGTTTGGTAATTCAGGATAAAATAAAAAAACTACAGGCCGAAACGGATCAGCTGGAAAATAATCTGAGCTTTTTTGGAACAGCAAAAAGTAAAAATCCTTTAATTGCAGAATACCAGGATAAGGTAGAAAAAATTAAGCTCGAGATAGCTGAACTTAAAACAAAATTGAAATTGATCCCCTATGTTTAATATTATTTGGGGACATTTTATAACTAAATAATTTTTTCAATTCTCAATTCGTCTCGATGACCAAAATTAAAAGAGCTTAGCATTCAGCTAAGCTCTTTTAGGTTTTATAAATCTTCTTCGGCTTGAACAACAGAATAAAAAAACTACAAAAGTATTAAGCAATATTAAAGCTAAGTTTTTCTTTATCAATTTGCTTGCTGAGGTTAAAGACCTCTTTTTTCAGGGATTTAATTCGATTTTCGAATAGATAGAATTTTTGAGATAATTGCCTGTGCTTTTCTCTGTAACTTTTTTCATCCCCCTTTGTACCTTCCAGTAAATCGGCTAAAAAATGCTCATGTTCCTTAACAATAAGTTCAAGTTCATCCAATTCTCCTGATGAAATTTGCTTCAAATCATTTTCGGTTTTTACAATATTGTTTTTAGCATTTAACGGAACGGCATTATGAGTTTTTTTAACAAAAAGGGAATTAAAAAACTTAAGCTCATCACGCCAAAAAGCTATTTCATTTAGCCATTCTTTACTTTGTTCCTGAAGCACTTCAAGTCTTGCATCAAGCATATACATGCGTGCAGGTGAGATATTATATTCCATTTTGTTAAGGTTTTATAGGTTCATTTTTACCCTGCAAAATTTGTTAATAATTATTGATTTTGAAATGATTAGGAGCACGATTCAAAATGATTTCAATCAATTCGGGATTGAATAAAAATGCTGCAGTATAGAATTATATTCTTTCAGCTAAAGCCATATTTGCAGGAGAATAATTCAAAGTATGTAATATATTTGCTGTAAAAAAAGAGGAAGCTAAACTGCAAATGCCTGCATTATAATATACCTTTCGGGATAATTTTCATAGGAGCCAATTTCAAATTTTTTTTCAAGCCAGCATTTGAATCAGGATTATATCTCATGGTTGTTTCCCAGCAATTTTCAGGCTTTAATTCTTCTTCCATGCCCTTTAAAACTTCTTTAGTAATACTTTCAGAATAAATAACTGTAACACATTCTGTATTCAAATTTGCGCTTCGCGGATCAAGGTTAAAAGTGCCGATAACCGTAATTTTTCCATCAATTACCATTGACTTGGCATGTAACCCAAAAACAGGAGTAAAATTCATTTTTTTCTGCAGCGCTCCAGTCATTATTTTATATCGTATTGCCGCATCAGGCTTGTATTCGAATATTCTTACTCCCGCAGCTAAAAGCTGATCCCTGTCGCGCTGATAGCCGCTGAAAGCTTCCAAATTATCAGTTGATGCCAGACTATTAGTCATTATTTTAACCTCTACCCCTCGGGCTACCGCTTCCTGAAAAAGCTTCTTGCCTAATTTGGTAGTTATTAAGTATGGTGATTGAATAACGATTGATTTTTTTGCCTGCTTAACTAAATTTATCAATGCAGTTGTACTTATTCCTCCGCCGTCTAAGCCTTTGGTTCCATCGTTTTTTCCCGGTCTGTCGCTGACAAAGTCAACACTATCAACCCACTGCAGCTTTCCTGATTTTTGAATCTCATCAAATAGTAATGGAACATTTCTTATTTTATTCCTCACCTGGGGCCAAAAATTATTAGAATCACATGCATATTGATGCAGCTGTTCAAATCTATTAGGATCACTAAAATTAAATTTAGATGTATCCACTAATTCAGTAACTGGTTTACTTATAGGACTATTCCAGAATTCGTTAAAAGATTGCTGCACTTTGTTGACTGCTCCGCCAATAAGCAAAACATCCCTGTCGCGGAAATTATATTCATGGTCATAATCAAAATACTCATCAGCAATGTTTCGCCCTCCGGTAATAACTACTTTGCCATCAACAGTAAAAGTTTTGTTATGCATCCGTTGATTTGAGCCAATGAAATTATTGCTTAAGTTGTTTATTTTTTCGAAAATATTTTTTCCAACATTCGCTGCAGGATTATATATTTTTATGGAAATATTTTTGTGTGAGTCTAATGTCAGCAGTTTATTTTCATCGGCTTCAACCATGAAATCATCAATGAGAATTCTAACTTTCACACCTCTATCGGCAGCACGAACAAGGTAATCACAAGCAATTAATCCTACATTATCGGCTGAAAAAATAAAATATTGAATATCTATTGTTTTCTCTGCATTCTCGCATAACCAGGCACGTGCAACCATTGAACCATCACCATCCTCAAGAGTATATACGCCGGTCTTTTTGAGCATTAGACCGGAAAGATAATCCAGTTTCTTTGACAGTCCGGCAGCTGTTCCGCAATGAATTGAAGAACAAAAATCGGCAGCCTCAGTGGGCTCTTTTTTAGTATCTGTTGAACAAGAATTTAACAGAACTGCAGTAAGAAATAATAGGGTAATTTTTTTCATAAATATTTTTGATTCCAACGGCTGAATTTTCATTTGACAAGCATGGAGCCGAAACTACTTGCTGAATGCTGTACGATTTTCCTGCAGCACATAAAGCAGAACAACCTTAACAAAAATACAGAAATATAATTTGTCGGACAGCCGATTATAAATCAAGCACTTGATTTAATTGATAGGCAGGATTTAAAGGATTTGTTGATGAGATTAATATTTCAATCTGCTTTATAGTTGGAATTAGATGGAATTATGGATATTCACATTTCTTATGCCCCCAAAATATACAGAATTTAAACCAATAATATATTTCAGGCTGGGCGATAGAATAATAAAAAAAGGGCGCATATGCTTATTGCAGATGCGCCCTTTAAAATTATCAAATAAATTTAATTTTTATACAGCAGATAATGTTTTACTAAAATAGTAGCACCTTCTTTAGCTGATTTAACTTCTATTTTTTCATCAATAGGTTTATAACCTTCTGAGTTTATTTTTACCTGGTAAGTTTTATTAGACAAAACTGTAATAAAATAATCACCGCTGCCGGCGCTTGACATTGTGCTGCCTATTTTTGCTCCATTTACGTCGTAAATTACAACTTCAGCCTCCATTGCTGTTCCGTTTGTAGCATTGAACACAGTGCCTTTTAAAATAGCAAGGGAATCAACAACTTTATGTTTCATATCTTTTTCAAGTACAGGATAATTTGATAGATCTACTTTATAAATATCAAGATCTCCTTTTCCGCCTTTTCTATCACTTGAAAAGTATCCAATCTGAGCATCAACTGATAAAGTTAAACTCATATCGTTATCAAGGCTGTTTATTGGATAGCCTAAGTTAACTGGTTTTGTCCATTTACCATTTTCGTTAACTGTTTTAAAAATATCGTAACCTCCCATTGAGTTAACACCATTTGAACTTAAGAATAAAGTTTTTCCATCAGGTGCTAAGAAAATTCCGCCTTCATCCTCGGCAGTATTAACTTCAGGGCCAAGATTAACAGGTAAATCCCACTCCTTATTAGCATTACGTTTCGACACGTAAATGTCGGCATGACCGAAACCTCCCGGGCGTTCGCTTACAAAATAAAGCAGATTGCCGTCAGGTGAAACACAAGCACCGCCTTCAAAAAAAGTAGTATTAATTGGTTTACCAATTGAAATTGCAGAGCCCCATTTTCCGGAAGAACTTATTTTTGAATAGTAAATATCGCCGCCTCGGGATTCGCCTTCCATATCATTTTTATAAAGGAAGATTGTTTTGCCGTCAGGTGAAATACTTGTACAAGCATCATGACCTTCAGTATTGATAGCACCAGGGAGCAATTCGACCTCTGACCATGCTTTTTTAATTGAATCCCATCTGGAAATATAAACATCCTCAAAATATTTTTTATCGCCTTCTATATCTAATGCACTTGATTTTCCTGGGCGTCTGGAAGTAATAATCAATGTTTTTCCATCAGCTGTAATAGATGGGTTTTTGTCGTCATACTCAGAATTAATAGCATCACCAGCATTCATGATTTTTACATCTACTGGTCGTGACATCAAATCTTTGGCATTTTTAACTTGAGAAATGAATACATCAACGTCGCTTTCTTTTATTTTTTTTGCATCGGTTACGGCAGTCTTAAAAGCTGTAAACTCATTAAGTGCATCATCAATATTTCCGTCCATGAAATATAATTTACCCAATAACAATGAAATATTGTCGTCAGCTTTAGGATCAATGCTTTTTGCTTTTTTTGCATTATCAAGCGACTGAGCAAACTGATTCATACCAAAATAACATTCAGCCATATGAAACATGATGCCGGCATTATTTGCATTAGTTTTCAGCAAGTCGTTATAAATATTTAATGCACCTTGAAAATCACCAGCAAAAAAACGCTGCTGTGCATTAAACAACTTTACTTGCTCTTCGCTTTTTTCAAGCACACTTTTTTGAGCGGAAACGGAACCTATTGAAAACATCATCAGAACCGACAAATACATTATTTTTTTTATCATAACTGAACTATTAAATTGAATAAAAAAATCATTAATAATACACACTCAAAAACTAAGGTCAATTTTATTTAGTGCAAACTTAATAAAAAAAGCCATACTTCGTGTAATTTTTTGAATTTTTGAATTGGAGATACCAAAAATTCATTGTGGAAGATCAAAAACGCTCAAAATCAATAATTTAAATTAGGACATTAGGCTTAGCAATTCTAACTTAGATCTGGTTAAATCCATTCTTAAAAGTGTGATCTACAAGCAGGCTGAACCCCAAAGCACAGGCAGAATGACATCGGT
>CAISYK010000026.1 GCA_903889605.1 uncultured Bacteroidota bacterium | reverse complement strand
TAAATTTTCAAATCAATTTTTGAATCGTAAAGACTACTATCAGTTTTTTCACATGATGCATTACTAATCACTACCGGATCAGGGGAACTGCAATCCGCAAAAAAAATAAAATTAATATTGCTGCCGGGACTCTTGTCAATGTATTGGTTATATTGTTTTTTTTCACCTTAAAGTTTTGTAATGAAGCTCTTAATTAATTGGGTGACAAAGAATCTATGAATACTTTTCACCGTTATTAATTTAATCGTGTTTAAATAAAAGTGTAAATTATTTGCATTCCGGGAAAATAAAATCAGTAGTTTTTACTTTTCAACTGCATAAATATATTTATCAGCACAACCCAAATAAATCACCCCGTTTTTCTCAAAAAATCCGCCCCACATACTATTCTCAATATCATTGCCCTTGTCAACAGCATAACCATTGACAACCAGAGGGGCATATAAAATTTCATCAACCGTTTTATATATAAATTTAACAGTTCCCAAAGTATCCACGCTATAAAGATTATTATCATGGTTTACGAAATAAACACCCAAATCAGCTAAAGTGGGTCTAAACAAAAACTTATCTGTCATTTTATTTAAAAACGGAATTTCTCCTGTTTGCGCATCAAATCCAAATAAATAATTATCTTCCCCTTCAATAAAAACTTTTCCCAATCCAAGCACAAGACGATTGCTAAATAAGGTTTTTCTGGTTTGCCGATTCCAAATCCAATCCCCTGTTGAAATAGATAAACAAGCTATATAATGCCCCTCCTGCGCCCCCTTTACATCAAAGTCAAAATATACAAGATCGTTTTTCACAATAGGAGTATACACATGCCCATCGATTGGTTTCCTCCACTTTAGCTTTCCTGTTTTAATATCTAAAGCAATTAAGCCATAAAAGTCGCATAAAAGTAAATATTCACCTGCTATTACAGGGCTTTCAACCTCAAAGGAGGTTTTATATATCCATTTTTCTTTCCCGGTATTTATATCCAACGCATGCACATTAGAATCCTCTGGAAAAAAAACTGTTTCCTCAAAAACAACTGCCTCTGACTTTAAATGCGATTCATATAAGTTTTGCCATTTTACTTTTCCGGTTTTCAGGTCCAAACCAAAAACTTCCCTATAGCTCTCAAAGATTACAATTCCATTGCATATTATAGGAAGGGCGGGACCCCTAAAAGTTTCATCTTTAAATTTCCCTTTTACTCTTCCGTTGTTTATATCCAATGCATACAGGTATTTATCATCGACAACAATTAGAAAGTCCAGAAAACTAACAGGGGTTTTTGTAATGGTGTCATTGGTTTTAAATTTCCATTTTTCTTTTCCGCTTTTACTATCTATTGCATAAAGGTATTTATCCTCATCTGCAGCAATTAAAACATCCGATAAACCATCTGAAAAACAAATAGGGGAAGTAGAAAGGGTGCCTTCTGTTTTAAATTTCCATATTAATTTATGTGAATCCAACCCCTGCGAATGCGCATTGGATTGCAAGAAAATGGTGAATATTATTATAAGTAGTTTTTTCATTGGGATTTGGGGTGTTTTAGTTTTTATATGGAATTAATTTTTCTGCACTGATAAGCTTAAGATTTACGTATTTTATTTCTCACAAAAACATAATGAAGATTCACAAATCAATTTTTTTCAGATGATGCTTTACAAATTACTGCCATTTTTAATATTTGAATCTGCGGCAGGGCTTTATATTTTTTTTGAATTAACCGAAGTATAGACTGGCCCTATTTCGGCCTTATTTCTCTTCCCGTTTTGTCGACATAAAATTTACTATCGCCTAATTCAATAAAAGCTATTCCATTTTTAAAGTTTTGGGCGCTTTTATATTTAAAGGGAATAATTTCCTTTCCGGTTTTATCAATAAAGCCATATTTGCCGTTCAGATTAACTGCGGCTAACCCTTCTGAAAAAACAACACAAACCCTGGTATCAGCTTTATCATACTTTATAGGAATAACCTCTGTCCCATTTTTATCAATAAAGCCCAATTTGCGGTTTAATTCTACGGCTGCAAGCCCGTCTGAAAAATCACATACCT
>CAISYK010000025.1 GCA_903889605.1 uncultured Bacteroidota bacterium | reverse complement strand
AGAAAAAAGCGCTTGTAAATAACCAACATCTGAACTAATTTTGGTTTAATATTTAACATTTTATTATTCATTTAAAACTTAAATAACAGCATGAAAAAACTCATAAGCCTGATCTTTGCATTTATTCTTGTAACAAACCTTGCATACGCCAGACCAGTTACGATGACGGCGGCACACAAGACCGCAGAAAGTTTTTTTAGTCAAAATTCTAATCAAGCTCTTAACTCCGTAACGTTAACATATACAGAAACCGCTTTAAATGGGGCACCCGTATTTTATGTGTTTAATTTAAATGTAAACGATGGTTTTGTTATTGTCGCGGCAGACGATGCCGCACTTCCAGTTATTAGTTATACTCCGCAGGGGCAGTTTAATGTTCCGGCACCAAAATATAATGGGGAAGTTATTGAAAAATGGGAGTCTGAAAAATGGGCTGCAAAATATTACGAACCCAGAAACTAATTATCCATTTTCTAGTATTAAACACCGGACGTTTATATACGCTCGTTTTAATAATCCACTCCGCACCTCTGCATAACGCAGCAATTTCTTTTTGAAAGGAATATGTTTTACAAAATTCACCAGTTTTTCATGGACCTTTTGATGGACCTTTTGATTGCAGCATCTGAGTTTTCCGTTGCTGTAATTTCAAAACACAAACGAATTCATTTAGTTTTTTTGTAATTTGTTATGGTTTCGAATAGATTATTGTATATTTAAAATCTAATTAAAAACCCAAAAAAAAATTCCTGCCTTTGAAAATCTTTTTAAAGTTATATTTTTTTTCGTTTCTGCTTTTTACTACAGTTGGGAAATCTTTTTCACAAACCGACTCATTAGTTTATTGCTTCAATCAAATAGGTAAGCCTGAAAATAAAAATCTGGAACACTTTATTCAAGCAATTAGTTTGAATGATTCTTCTTTGTTTTTGAAACTTGGAGCTAAAATTTACCCAATAGAAAATAGAGTTAGATACTATCATTTTCTTGGGGAGCATTTTTATAATCTCGATGATTATTCAGGAGCTGCCTATTACTATTTAAAATCCCTATCCTTAGCTCAACTAACTGTAAACAAAAAATGTATTGCCGATGAATTGAGCTCTTTAGGCAATATTCTCCGTTTACAGGAAAACAATACAATGGCCTTTTCTTATTTATTCAGGGCAATGTATTTGTATAAAGAGTTGAAAGATAAAAAAGAACTTTGCCGAACTCTTTCATTGATAGGCGAAATAAATAGATGTGTTGAACAATACGATGACGCAATAAAGTATTTAAATGAAGCGCTTGATATTGCTGTGCAGAACAATTATCAGAAAGATGAAGCTTTTTGTTTAAGCTCAATCGGCAGCACTTTTCAATTTAAAGGTGAATATCAAAAGGCGTTCCCGTATTACAAAAAAGGAGAAGCTTTGGCACAGACAATAAAAGACACAATGCGAATTATTGATTTCAAATGTGCAATTGCCGATTTATTAATTCAACAAAAATATCCCACCGTTGCGGTTGAATATTTGAAAGAGGCCGTTGAATTATCCGAAAAATCGAAAAATCTTTATTATTTATCCTTTTGTTATACAGGTTATTCAAAAGCATACTTAGAACAAAATAAATATAAAAAATCTATTGAAAAAGGATTGCAGGCTTTTGATATTGGCAAACGGCTTAACTCTTTGGGGTTATGTTCTGATGCCACAGAAATTTTATACAAAGCATATTTAGGAATCAATGATTATAAGAATGCCTTTTTGAATTTAAAATATACTAAAGACGCTTATGACAGCACTAACAGCAGTGATAAAATAAAACAGCAAGCTCAAATGGAATCTAATTTTATAACCGCTTTTAGAGAAAAACAGGACAGCATTGTACGCACTTCGAAACAAAATCAAAAAGATATTTCTCATCAGGCAGAATTAAAACAGCAAAAAACAGTTTCTTATTTTACAGCTTCTGGTTTAATACTTGCACTTACTTTGGCCTTTTTTATTTTCAAAGGATACAAACAAAAACAAAAAGCAAACGAAATTATTGTGAAGCAAAAAAATGAAGTAGAATCGCAAAAAAAAATAGTAGAAGAAAAGAACTTAATT
>CAISYK010000024.1 GCA_903889605.1 uncultured Bacteroidota bacterium | reverse complement strand
GATCGCTTCAGAATTGCAAGTTTTCCATATCTTGATTTTGTTGGCATTACATTTCGGTTTTTAAGGTTAAAGATATTTAAATTATCAACGAATTGAATTGTTTTGGATTAAAAAATAAACTTTCAAGTGACATGAGGCCTAACAAAATCATAGCTGACCCATACTCTCACCATGAGTATTTCATACAAACAATTCCTGAAAATTAAGAACCATTATATCACTCCATTCCAAATTATAAAACAAAAAAAGCCCTGCTTAATATAAAGCAGGGCTTTCATAAAATATTATTTTTCTATTTTTTAATCAGCTTAATCAGTTTTTGCGAATCTGAGGTTGTTACTTTAACAAAATAAACGCCGGCATTTAATGTATTTATGTCTACCTGCTTAGATGATTCATTAGTCTGTCCAATACTAATTACTGTTTGTCCAAGCATATTTACAATTTCAATGCTGCTGATATTCTGCGAAGCTTTTACTGTTAAGTTATCATGAGCCGGATTAGGATAAATTTCAAAACCTCCATCGGCATTTGCCGAAGAAATTCCGGTTGTAATTGAAGTGGAAATATTAATATTATCAATAAAAATCCAATTGCCCCAACTGGACCTGTTTTCAAATGCAAGCATAACATTGGGCTGACCTGCAAGAGAGGCAAGGTTAACCGTTTCATTTCTCCATTGGGAAGCGTTAGTAGGCCCGCTCCAGCATGCAGAAGTCTGAATAAATACGGGTGCTGTAGCAAGAACAGCCCCTCCTTTGTGATAAATTTCATTCCATGTAGAACCGCAGTCAGAGGAAGAAAAAACAACAAGAGTATCTGAATATACAACTCCTTGTACACTGGCCTGTGTATAAGCGACATCAAATGTAAGTGCTGAAGTGCCTGAAGACAAATTATAGCTTTCAGTATAAAACCTGTCTTTAGTCCCGGTCATATCATTAGTCCCGTTACCGCCGCAGTTATCGAAGCATATACTATGTGAGCCGGATTTAGAAACAGTTGTGCTGACAGTCCAAGCCGCATCTCCATCAGGGTTGCCGAGCGACCATCCGCTTGGAAGACTCATACTGCTTTCAAGACCTTCAACTAGCGGCAAAGCAACACCGGAAATACTAACTGTAAAAGAACTTACCGACTGGTTGTTTGCAGCATTACCGTCGGTTCCGCCGTTTGGACTGCTTGTGTAACAAGTTAAGGTATGTACGCCGGCAGAGGCAGTGACTGAACCTAAGGTTACATTTACAGATAGTCCGCTGGCTAAAGAACCGTTCCAAGGTTGAGTTACAACACTATTGTTGTCTACTTTATAATTGATTGTACAGGAATTAAGAAGATTTGCACCAAAATTCTTTATTTTTACAGAAGGGCTGAAAGTACCAGTACAGTATATCCCTGATGGAGAATTAACAACAGCTACTCCAGCATCTAAAGGTATAGAAGGTATAGGCTGAATACCTATTAACGCTTCATTGCCGTCATTAAAGGCATAAGAGCCTGGGTTTAAAGCATTGATTGCAAAAAATCCATTATTATATCCTCCCCATCCCCAATTCATGTGGAAATTATCCGTTGCATCATACCCATCACAAACCCAGGTGTGGCCTCCTCCTCCTGCCTCATAGCCTGCATATTGAATAGGTCTTCCAATGTCCAAATCATTTTTTAATAAAGAAATCCACTGAGCATCCGAAAAGTTTGTTTTTTCCTTTCCCTGTATGGTAGAGGGGTCATAGCCGAAATAATTAGTGTATGAATTCTGGGCACAAGGACTTGTTCCTCCATAATTCAGTACCTGGGCTCCGCTGCCGTTTGGATCATAATCCATTTCGACACTAATGCCGCAATGTGAATTTATAAGTGCAACATCACTATTAGCCGATGAAATACTTAACGGCATGTTAGCCCAATTGTATGAAGCCGTTCCGTAATTTGCAGAGAGTGTTCCGAATTGATTAGAAAATCCGCCGGAAGTGCAATCGCAATAAGAACTGGAACCTGTTCCCATAGCGGGATAGCTCCAGAATCTCATTATCTGAGCCATCGCTGTTGCAACACAGCCTGTTACTGAACCACCTGGACACAATGCATTATAATTAGGCGATTGATTCCATGTAGTTTGGACTAATGGCGGAACACTCATTGTATTTACATTTGGGTTTAAAGCTTTTTGATTATTTTTATAATCAGCCCATTCTTTAACAATTGCTGCATCAGGACTAAGATTATTATCCCTGATAAATTCAATTTCATTTTTGCGGCTTAACAGCCAGGAGGAAATGTTGGAATGTTCGGCAGGCTGCATATACTTCATTTTTGTCGAATAGCCAATGATTGCATGCCCGGCATCTTCTGCAGAAACAATTACGAAACCATCATCGGTATTAATATTAAATGCAAAATATACAGGCATCCCATTAGCGGAGGTTTCAGTAAATGCTAATATTGCCGAGGAAATAGGAATTTTTGAATTTTGTTTATAAAAATTCTCTGCAACTTCTTTGGCAGCATTCATTGTTATTGTATTTGCAAAAGCGATGTTTGTTCCTAGAACAACAAAAATGAATAAAAAGTAGTGTTTTTTCATAGTACTGCGGTTTTTAAGTTTGTTATTTGACAAAAAAACAAGAAACAAATTCGTCAATATGTCAATATGGTAATGTTTTGTTCTGCAATAATAGAATCAATATATTAAAAATCCTATATTTTGCATCAAAAAGTTATCAACAATTTATTCTTGACATTTTGAATTATGCAGAATATTATTCTTAATAAAGAATAAATTGCGGTAAAAGACACCTTTTTATACAAATAAAATATAAGTGCAAAATAAAAATTACAATTAATATTGGATGAATAATTTCTGTTTATAAATTAAAAAGATTTCTGAAAATTTT
>CAISYK010000023.1 GCA_903889605.1 uncultured Bacteroidota bacterium | reverse complement strand
TACCGATTTATTTTTTGATAGTAATTTCCCATAAACTTGCAACACTCAAAAAACAAGGCTGGTGAATGTCTTTTATTTTGTTCTTAACTGTTGTAGGCAATTGAGAATCGCCTGAAACAAACCATAAAAAAGCATGAGTGTCGAGCAGGTAAGCCATTAGATGTAACCTTTAAATTCGTCCAAAGGTTCGTCAAAGTCAGCCGAAAGCTTTATTTTACCTTTCGCAAAACCAAATTCACGAGTTTTAAGCTTGGATTTGGTTTTAGTTTTCTTTTTCAAGAATTCAACAAAGTCTGCAACCTCCTGCCTGATGGATTTTGGTAATGAATTGATTTCTATTTTTAAAGAAGTATTTGTCATGAGGTAAATTTACGAAAAATAATTGATTTTTTTTAAAGATTTTGACCCAACAGTGGAAATTTTATTGCCTGATAATGTTGTCTTTTTCCTGTATCATGAAATAAACAACGAAATACCCAATAACCATGGGGCAGTGAGTTAAGCCTGCCATTATTTCTTTGTTAAATTACACAGCTTCGCCTCAGTCAGTCCCATTTTGGTCTGGTTAAATTAACATTTTTGGAATGTGAAGTTAGGGATTATTAATGGAATTTATGAGGGAAATATTTAAAAAAAATAACACATAAAAAGGTTCATTATTGAAATGGGAGGGAGTTTTTTTTGTATCGCAAATTAAGTATGAAACCATTGTATACCAGCAAGAAATTGGTTTCCGAAAAACCCATTATCCCAGCGAAGTACTAACAAGATTACGAACGCAGGAATTGAGGGGGCGTAGGTTAGTATCAAGTCGTATTTTGTTGGATTGTTGGAAATCAAATTATATTTGGTAAGATGAATGATTCTTGTAATATGCATCACATTTTGAAAAATATGTTTTTATTTTTTTTGAACTTATTATTATTAAACTTTCCAGTATCCGCCGGTTTTTTTGCTTCCCCGCCTTTCAATCAATTCTTTTTTTAATAATACGCTAACCATTTTTTCGATGGTACTAAATGGTATTTTTAATATTACAGACAATTGCGAAGCGTTGGTGCCCGGATTCATTTTAATATAATTAAAAACTTTTTTTTGCTTTGTGTTTAATTCGCCGTTTAATTCGCCATTTAATTCGCCATTTAATTTTGTTTTGTTTTGTTTTGAAAACACTTTACTCTAAATCCGTGCTGAAAATTCTCAAAAACAGGGGCATCGCATCCGTGAGTTCTAAAAGCATGAGAAATACGTTTGATTCCTGATCCATATTTTTCAATCCATCCAATTTCTTTAAAAGCAAAAGCGATAAGTTTATTACGACAATCAGAAACATAAGAACCATTTAGTAAATTTTGGATGCTTATACTATTTGGTAATTCTCCCGGGTTAAAAAATTCTATTCTGTCATCAAATATTTTTATCCCCGAGTCGCCTGAGTGCATATAATCGCGGTGTACTATCATGTTAATCACTATTTTGCGAATTGCATTTAAAGGATATTCCCAAAATTCGTCACGCTGAGTTTTTCCGGTAATAATATATTCTTTTCGAATATGTTTCATAATAAAATTTAAAACAACATCTACTTCAGTAATTAGATCTGCACGAACACTTAATGCATCTTTTATTGTAATATCGTCCTGAAACCTTCCCATTTCAATTGTAGAAAGAATGGTGTCATTTTTTGTAAATAACAAAAAACAAGCGTTTGTTATTTTACTTTCGCGTAATAATTCCAATTTATGAAGAAAAGAAAAAGGTGTTTCATCAATTTTCACAATGTGGTATTTATTCCATAAAGTAATAAATGCAAGTATCTTTTCTTCAGTAATTGAATTTATGCTGTGATTTGGATCGATATTGTAATCCCAACTACTATTAAAAGTTTTTAAATGCAGGTTTGCAATTTCATTTAAAGTAAGCTGATGATTGGAGTTTTTAACTCTTTTATAATATCTTCCTTTGAAAGAAACAGGCTTGATAGGAAATTCTTTTACAAAAAATTCTACTATTTATTTCCCTGCGACAATAGCTATTTCGGCATCAGGTATAACAGAAGGCTGTGTTTTATTTTTAATTTCATTTACCTATTGCTGCAGGCTTTCTTTGCCGACATTGAAATTTTTAACAGGCATACCATTATCATCAAGCCCTAACAATACTTTACCTCCTTTAGTATTGGCAAAAGCGACCAAAGTTTCAATCACAGTATCGTTAAAGCTGCTTTTAAATTCAGTATGTGCGTTTTCGTTCAATGAAAATTGATTTTAAGATTTAGATTTAGGTATGAAGATGCCAAGTGCATGATTTTGGCCGGGTTCTAAATCATGCAGACAGAAACTTTAATACCTTTGTTAAGTAATGTCGCATTTAGATTATAGCCAATAAAACCAGCGCCTTCAGTAATAAGTATTTTATTATTATTCATTTAAAATCCCACTTTAGAATTTTATTTTTCATAATTCCCTTTACATCGGCGTAAATAATGGCATTTATAAGTAAATGTCGTGATTAAATAATCTATGGAAATCATACAGCTTCGCCGTAGTTAGTCCCATTTTGACCTGGTTAAAATAACATTTTTGGCATGTGAGGGTATGGATTTTAAATATAACTTCTGTTGAAAATATTTTAAAAAAATAACGCATGAAAAGGTTCATTATTGAAATGTGAGGGAAATGATTTTCTTATTTTAAATCAGGATTTAAAACACAATGTTATATTGAGGTAAATTGTGGTGAGTGATGTCAATGCGGTTATGCTTATTGGATAAATAATTATGAATGGTTGATGTGCTTATAAATATGATCAAATAATGAGAAATACTAATTTCTATTATGTATTAAACTTGTTATGTAAATCAATACAAAAATCCCAAAAATTAAAGAGGAATGATATTACGGCTTTGGAATTAAATGTTGCAGGCAAATAACCATAAGTCATGTGTATTGATAAGGAATGTTTTTTTAATAAAAAAATTCCGAAAAGCCGATTTTTATAAATTACTTAAATATTGTTTAATGTGATCTGTTATTACACCTTTTACTTCAGTCCAATTTATTTTTTCAAACATTTTAGGTTCTTCTTCTGCATCAGCGTCATCAAAATAAGCAAGACTTTTTAATACTAATATTTCCGAAGCATCATAATATTTAAGCTTATAAAACTCAAGCATTTCACCCAATTTATATTTCTGCAATAAAAAAAACAGGTCAATAAAATCTTTTTTTGTTCCTCTCCCTGTAATTGCTGCTAATTTCATTGCCGCAATATCCCTTAAGCCTGCTAACCTAATGTTATCTTTAATATAAGTTTCATCCAGCCATGCATACGGATAATTTACCAGATCAACCTTAACAGCATCAATCAGATAGATATTAATATTTTTGGTCTTTTTCAGTACAGTAATTGATCCTGCTTTGTGAAGGATTTCAGAAAGTTCTATTTCATCTATTTCCAGTTTACCAAACAAATCTAAATCTATGGATTGTCTATGGCCAATTTGTAATGCTAAAGAAGTTCCTCCAACAAGCCTTAGGGTTTTAAACTCCTCAATCTGCATTAATTTATTTAAAAGTTCCAGTGTCTGGGTCTCAATTGTTTGGTAGTGTAACATAAAAAAGATTCTTTAGGAATACAAGATAATAGGGAAATAAAAGCTAAAGATTTTTCATCTAAGTCTTTTATCTGCATGGCAATTTCGGCAATTCTGCTGATCCCATAATATTTATTAATAATAAGCCAATCTTTTAGTAATCCATATTCTAAAACACGCTGTACCAGCCATTTCTTATTTTTCTCCAAATCAATCTTTACTCTTTCAACATCCCAGAAAAGGTGTGAGGAGAGTTGGGATGTAATATTTTCTGAATCGTAATTCACACTAGACCTTGTTGGAAGTTTTTTATAATAAGCGAATGTTTTGTTCGAAATGACAGGGTCGCCAGAAACACAGCTTCGCCTATGTACGGCCAATTTTGGTCTCATTAAAACAATCATTTTCGGAATGTGAAGTTACGGATTTTAAATAGAACTTCTGGTGAAAATATTTTAAAAAATTAACGCATGAAAAGGTTCATTATTGAAATGGGCGGGAAATGATTCTAGTATGAATGGGTCATACAGAGCTTGTCGAAGTATGCGGGCTGGCCATCGCAAACCCTTCGACAAGCTCTGGGTGACGGCCCACGCTTTGAGTTTATCCAACCCTTGATTAGCATGATTAATTATGAATGGTTGGTATCCTTATAATCCTGATCAGATTCTGCGAAATATTAATTTCTACTTTGCCTTGAACTTGTTATGTATTTCAATGTAAAAATCCAAACAACCAAAGAGGAATGATATTATTGCTTTGGTTTTTTATATAGCGGTTAGACGTTTCTTCTCAGGAAAGGGGCGCTTTGTTTTAGGCTTCCTGTCTTTTAGGTCTTGAGAGAGTCCGTAAATTTTGTCTC
>CAISYK010000022.1 GCA_903889605.1 uncultured Bacteroidota bacterium | reverse complement strand
TTTAATTGATGAAAATGGGATAATAGTTGCAAAAGGCGGGATGCTGCGCGGCGAAGGTTTGGGAAATGAATTAAAGAAACTTATTAAGACAGAAAAGTAATATTATACTTTTAACATAAAAAACAGAATTCGTGAGAGTTCTGTTTTTTTATTTAAATAGTTTTATGTCAATTTGTCCTGTTTTTTGTTGATGGCAAATAATTTGACTAAGCAAACAGCGAATTAAATCATTATCTTTTAGTAAATGAATTTATCTTTTTCTAAATGAATTCAGATACTTATGGAAATATGAGGGATAATATTAGAAAAATGAAAAATATTTTTAAAAAAATGAATATACCAGAGACTGAAAAAGTAGATGAGCAAAACAAACCTCAGACAGAAGAAAACAATGAAGGTTCAATTCAAGTCGTGAACGAAGATAAGATTGCTGAAATGCAGGCAAAAATAGATGAATTGAATGATAAATATCTGCGTCTGTATTCTGAATTTGATAATTACCGCAAACGTACAGCAAAAGAAAAAATTGAATTAATTCAAACTGCAGGGGAAAATGTTTTTAAAAGTATACTGCCGATAGTTGATGATTTTGAACGTGCTGTGAAATCAAATGCCGAAATTACCGATTTGAAAATAATATCTGACGGAGTAAATTTGATTTATAATAAATTTAAAAATACACTTTCTCAAAAAGGTCTGGAGGAATTGAAATCTGTCGGGGAACCATTTAATACAGACCTGCATGAGGCTATTACCAATATCCCGGCTCCTTCTGATAATCTCAAAGGAAAGGTTATTGAAGAGCTTGAGAAAGGCTATACGCTGAACGGAAAAGTTATTCGTTTTGCTAAAGTAGTAATTGGGACTTAAACAGTCGTTAAAAATAATTTTGCGGTTTTCAATTGAATAATTAAACAATTTGCTGCAGGCATTAAATCAACATAATAAACAACTCACCAATCGGCCCCTATATTTTTGAAAGGGGAATTAGGGGAGAGACTAACAAAATAATAGATGTCAAAAAGAGATTATTACGAAATATTAGAGGTTCAAAAGAATTCAAATGGTGATGAAATAAAAAAAGCCTACCGCAAAATGGCGATTAAATTTCATCCAGATAAAAATCCAGGGGATAAAGCTGCAGAGGAGAAATTTAAAGAGGCCGCCGAAGCGTATGAAATATTGAGCAATGCTGAAAAAAGACAGCGTTACGATCAATTCGGACATGCCGGCGTTGGCAGTAATGGAGGTTTTGGCGGAGGAAGAGGCAGTTCAGGAGGTTTTGGCGGAATGAATATGGATGACATTTTCAGCCAGTTCGGAGATGTTTTCGGCGGTCATTTTGGCGGTGGCGGCGGAGGTCGCGGCGGAAAGCGTGTTAACCGCGGTTCCAATTTGAGGGTGAAGGTAAAAATGACTCTTGAAGAAATTGCTAACGGAGTAGAGAAGAAAATAAAAGTAAATAAATATGTAGCTTGTAAACCTTGCAAAGGAAGCGGGGCAAAAGATGGGGCGGCATTTAATACTTGTTCTACCTGCAGAGGAACAGGGCAGGTTACACGGATTGCAAATACCATACTTGGCGCAATGCAGACTACAAGTACTTGTCCTACATGCGGCGGCGAAGGTCAGAGCATTACTGATAAATGCACAGTCTGCCATGGAGACGGTGTTGTACATGATGAAGAAATAATCAATATAAATATACCTGCAGGTGTTGCTGACGGAATGCAGCTTTCGGTAAGCGGGAAAGGTAATATGGGCGCTCGCGGCGGTGTTGCCGGTGATTTAATAATTGTGATTGAAGAGATTGAGCATGAGCTTTTGAAACGTGATGGGTTGAATTTATTTTATGATCATTTCATTAGTTTTGTCGATGCTGCTATCGGAACATATATAGAAGTTCCTACCATAGACGGTAAAGCAAAAATAAAAGTAGATGCCGGAACTCAAAGCGGTAAAGTCCTTCGCCTTAAAGCCAAAGGACTTCCTGATATTAATAGTTATTCACGAGGCGACATTTTGGTGAATATTAACGTGTGGACACCTCAGCATTTAAGCAAAGATGAAAAGGCGATTTTAGAAAGTCTGCGTGATGCTGAAAATTTCAAACCAAATCCAAGTAAAAAAGACAGAGGCTTTTTTGAGAGAATGAAACAATATTTTGAGTAACATTGTCATTAGGAAATTGGTCATTAGGCTGTGAGAATATTCGACAATTCCCAATGACTGATTCCTAATTACTAATCCCAAATTCCTCATGAACATACTTTCTGCAAAAAATATAGTTAAACGTTATGCAAGTCACACTGCGCTGGATGATGTAACGTTAGAAATCCCTACTCAAAGTATTTTTGGTTTGCTTGGCCCCAACGGTGCAGGCAAAACATCTCTTATTCGAATCATCAATCAAATTACTGGTCCTGACAGCGGTGAGATTTATTTTGAAGGTGAAAAGCTTACTCAAAAACATATTGAGCAAATTGGCTATTTACCAGAAGAACGCGGTTTGTATAAAAAAATGGAGGTGGGCGAACAGGCCTTATATTTGGCACAATTAAAAGGAATGTCGAAAGCGGAAGCTAAAAGCAAATTAAAATATTGGTTTGAAAAATTTGAGATTGATGCATGGTGGAATAAGAAAGTAGAAGAACTTTCGAAAGGGATGCAGCAAAAAGTCCAGTTCATCGTAACTGTGCTGCACGAACCTAAATTATTGATTTTAGATGAGCCTTTCAGCGGTTTCGATCCAATAAATGCAAACCTTATAAAAAATGAAATTCTGCATTTAAAAAAACAAGGTTCTACAATTTTATTTTCAACACATAACATGGGATCCGTAGAAGAGCTGTGTGATAATATTGCTCTTATAAATAAATCAAAGAAAATTTTAGACGGTTCCGTAAAGGAAATCCGTAAGCAATTTAAATCAAATATTTTTGAAATCGAATTTTCAGGAAGTATGATGGGATTCACCAATTCGTTATGGACATACGGTAAATTAATAGAGCATACTGCGGAAGACGGAAACTGCAAAGCGCTTGTACAGTTAGCTGGCGGCGCAAAATCAAATCAATTACTGCAGGCTGTGATGCCGGTTGCTGAAATTCATTCGTTCAGAGAAATTGTACCAAGTATGAATGATATTTTTATTGCTAAAGTAAACGAAGTGAATCCAAGCGAAATCATAAAAAATTTTACTGAATAAAAAATCATGAATAAAGTATCTCTCATCATTAAACGCGAATACTTAACGAGAGTTAAGAAAAAATCATTCATCATCATGACTATTTTAGGCCCCTTATTGATGGCCGGAATAATGGTTGTGCCTATATGGCTTTCGATGCAAAAAAAGGAAATGCAGAATATTGAGGTGATAGATGAAAGCGGCTTTTTTGGTTCTAATGAAAACATTATTAAAGGATCAGAAACTATGTCTTTTGATTATAGAATTGATTCTGCCAGCGGTAAAACAGAATCCTTAAAGATTGCCACAGCTGATTTTTACGATAGTAATTATGACGCAATTTTATGGATACCGAATAATATTTTTTCAGGCGGAAAAGCGATCAAAATATTTTATAAAAAGCAATTAGGTATCGTTTCGGAGGAATACATTGGAAATACAATCGGCAAAGTTATGTATCATGCAATTCTAAATCATAATAAAATTGATTTGAATTTAGTAAAGGCGGCCGAGGAAAACTCTCAAATAAAAGTCATTACTGAGAAATTGGAAGCAACAGGGAAGAGCAAAAAAACAAATACCGGACTGTTCATGGCAATCGGGCTAGGCGGAGGTGTTTTGATTTATATGTTCATTTTCCTTTATGGTGTCCAGGTTATGCGCGGAGTGATGGAAGAGAAAACCAGCCGCATTGTTGAGGTTATTCTTTCTTCGGTAAAACCATTTCAATTAATGATGGGTAAAATCATTGGAGTAGCATTGGTAGGTTTAACACAGTTTTTGTTATGGGTGATTTTAACTATGACATTATACAGTGCTGCCACGGTTACCATTTTGAAAAATATTGACCTTAAGCAAATTCAGCAGAAAGAGCAGGTTATAAAGGTTGGGGCTGATTTAGATTATATGAATATGAAAAAAATGGATAAGCCAAATATAGTTACCGAAGTGTGGAATGATTTTAAATCAATTGATATAATGACAATATTTTTGTGTTTCTTATTTTATTTTCTGGCCGGTTATTTGATGTATAGTGCAATGTTTGCGGCAGTTGGCTCTGCTGTTGATAATGAAGCTGATACCCAGCAGTTTATGCTGCCCATAACTATCCCTCTTATTTTTTCATTTGTTATAGCTCAAACTGTAATACAAAATCCTGAAAGTTCTTTGGCTTTTTGGTTTTCAATGATCCCTTTAACCTCGCCTGTAATAATGATGGTGCGTTTGCCGTTTGGTGTTCCTGCTTGGGAACTGGCCTTATCAATGGGTTTGCTGGTGCTTGGTTTTATTTTCACTACTTGGTTAGCTGCCAGAATTTACCGGACAGGTATTTTAATGTATGGTAAAAAAGTTTCCTGGAAAGAGCTTGGCAAGTGGCTTTTTTATAAAGGATAAGTTATAATTATTGTTCGGTTATAATGTTAAAAAGCTATCTTTAGCCTTTACTTAATACAATTTAGCCATAAAGAATTTAAGATGAGCCGCATTGCAATCATTGATTTAGGAACCAATACTTTTAATCTTCTTATTGTTGAAGCGAGCCATGATAAAACTTATCAGCTTGTATTTCAAACAAAAATTTCAGTTAAGCTTGGTGAAGGCGGAATTAACAAAGGTTTTATAGCACCTGTTGCTTTTGACCGAGGTATTAATGCGCTTAAAATTCACAAAGAAACCATTGGAAAATATAATGCAGACAAAGTGTTTGCTATTGCTACATCAGCTATACGAGGGGCTTCAAACGGAAATGAATTTGTTGAAAAAGCAAAAACAGAATGCGGTATAGAAATTCAGGTTATTACTGGAGATAAAGAAGCTGAGGTAATATATTACGGTGTACGTGATGCAGTGAAGATGAGTAATGAAACTTCATTAATTATTGATATCGGCGGAGGAAGTACGGAATTTATTATTGCAAATAAAGATCAAATATTTTGGAAACAAAGTTTTTTATTGGGTGTTGCCCGTTTACTCGAAATGTTTAATCCTTCAGACCCGATTACCGATATTGAGAAACAAACCCTTATTGATTATTTGAATCATGAACTTCAGCCGCTTTTTGATGCGGTAAAAAAATATCCTGTAACTGAATTAATTGGTTCGTCAGGTTCATTTGATTCATTAGCTGAAATGGTAGCGCATAGGTTTTATTCGCCTCATATTTTTGACGGAAAAACAGAATACAGTTTTGATTTAGATGATTGTGCCGCTGTTCATGAAACTATATTAAAATCGACTATTGCGCAGCGTCTGCAAATGAAAGGGCTGGCGGCAATGCGGGTTGATATGATTGTAATTTCAAGTATACTGGTTCACTTCATTCTTAAATCCTTTTCAATTCCGCAGATGCGGCTTTCAACATATTCTTTGAAAGAAGGTATATTATTTGAGATTTTAAATTTTAAAAGTTTAAGCTGATTGAAATAATTATTTTTTTTGATTGAATTTTTGATTGAAAGCAGTTTGGATTATAAGATGAAACCGAACATGTTTTAAACGTATGATGAGGGAATATTTTGTGTTTTTTTGTTTAAAACAAGACTGTATAATTTTTTAATAGTTGATAATTGTGCTGACCAATTTTTGAGTAATAAAATATCCGATTCAATATTGCCTTGACTTACATTAAATTCCTAAGACATTGTATAGACACTTGGCGGTAAAATAAAGCAATTAATAAGAATTTTCACTTTTAAATTTGCTTGTTTTTGGGCTTTTGATTTTTTAGGATATAAATCAAAAAAAATCAAGCAATAAAATATTTAAATTATGCTGCCGATAATAGAATCTGTTTCCAAAGAAATATTAGAAAAAGAACTTACGCGCAATAAATTTGTGCGGGCTACTAATAACGGTGATAATGAAATTTACATTATTACTCATCATGATTCGCCGAATTTAATGATTGAAATAGGCCGTTTGCGCGAAGCCGCTTTTCGTGCTGCAGGCGGCGGTACAGGAAAAAGCATTGATATTGATGAATTTGACACTGCCGATGCACCATATAAACAACTTATTGTGTGGAGTCCTGCAGAAAAAGAAATTGTTGGCGGGTATCGTTTTATTAAATGCAAAGATGCTCCGGTAGGTGCGGACGGTATTGTACAGCTTGCCACTACAGAGCTTTTTAAGTTTTCCGAAAAATTTGTACTGAAATATTTACCATACACTATTGAACTTGGCCGTTCATTTATTCAGACAAAATTCCAGCCGGCTATTGATAACCGGAAAGGTTTGTTTTCATTGGATAATCTATGGGATGGTTTAGGCGCAATAGTAGTTGACAATCCGGATATCAGCTATTTTTTCGGCAATGTTACTATGTACACTCATTTTAACCTGCATGCCCGCGATATGATATTATCATTTATGAATTATTATTTCCCTGACAATGAAAACCTGGTAGTTCCGATTGAACCATTACATATAATGACCGATGTTACAGAGTTTTTAAATTCTATAAAAGGCCTAAATTATAAGGACGGACACCGTATTTTAAATCAAAATGTACGTGAACTCGGCGAACAAATTCCTCCGCTTGTAAATTCATATATGAATTTGTCTGCTACTATGAAAACTTTTGGAACATCATCTAATGCACATTTCGGC
>CAISYK010000021.1 GCA_903889605.1 uncultured Bacteroidota bacterium | reverse complement strand
CTTTCCCTACACGACGCTCTTCCGATCTCTCAATAAGATTATTTTTCTTGCAAAAATCAACATTAATTAGAACCATGCCATCATTAAAGAAGATTCTGTTAGGTTTACTAGGAAGGTCACTACCAGTAAAAGTACAAGTTTCTACAGCCGCTAGATATTTATTATTTAAGTCAGTATTCCAGATTGGCTCAAGGGAGTCAGTTATAATAGTATCACTATCGAGATATAAGCATTTGTTTAATCCCTCTATGCGAGAAAAGAAAATCTTTGAATATACTGTATCAATATGACGACTTGTTTGTGATACCTTTAAATCAAATGCGATTTTATCAAAAGGAATGACAATTAGGTTCCTATTATATTTTGCACAAATATTATTGATAATATTGAGGTTGCACTCAGAAATATTTTTAGAAATTAAATAGACATTAATTTCATCAAAGAATTTGTTGTTTTCAAATAATGATATTATTGAAATCCCAGTTTGGGGCAGATAATTATTATCACAAGAATAAGCTATATTCATTATGAGCACTTCTAAAAACGTTATTCTGACAAAAATTTAAAAACTAAAACTTGCTGTATCATCTGTTTTCTGTGTGTTCACCTTTTTAATTCGGTGATAAACGAAGAAAAATGACAATCGTTCTTCGAAGGGTTAAAGCCTACGGACTCATTATCGGTTGATTTACAGTATTATGGCTAATTTTATTGTTTTTACGATGAATATGGCTCTGAAAAAGTTTTAGATAATGTTTCGTAAAGCAATGGTTTGGGCACAAAACACATTCAATTGTTCATTCCCTTGCAAACCTTTTCAGCTTGGGTATAATACAAGGTTACTTGTATTTTAAGAATATAATTTCATTGTTTGACTTATCAAGTTTATTTATTATAGGATAGATTAAATTTTTCACAATATGCCTAATTCCTTTCCAATTTGTTGAAAATTGATATTGTGTTGTAAGTGGTATTTTTATTTCTTGTAATCCTGCCATCGATGCCATTGAAATAAGAGTTTCCCTTTTAAAGTAATTAATATGTTCAAGAGGTGCAACTGGATTTAATGAATATTTTGAACCCTTTGGAGCATCCCAATCCATTTTCTTTATACGTCTTGAAATATTTCTTGCTGTCGGCACACTAATTTTAATTAACCCTCCAAATTTAAGAGCTTTCACTAAATATTGTAACGTTTCAGTCGGGCATGAAATATGTTCAAAAACTTGAGATGCGTTTATAAAATCGAATTGTTGCTCTGATATTTCGTCATAAGAAATCATAGTAATTCCATTTGATTCTGCATATTGAATACGAGATTCTGATAATTCACAACCAAATACATTACAACCAAATGCTTTTGCTACTAATAACCATTTGCCCCAACCCATACCAAAATCAAAAAAACGAATTTCAGAAGGTATTTTCTTGATGTAGGACATTATTTGAAATATTTCCTGAGCCCAGCTTGCATAATGACTAATGGGAAGCATTTTTTGTGCTTCAAAAACCAAGACTGGATTAATCCAATTCTCGTATAAACGTTCCATTAAAGCTTCAGAAAGTATTTCTTTTTGGTAAACTAAATCACAATTATTACATTTACAAAGAATGTATTTTGCATTTTCTAAATAATTTAATTCCACACCGCCCTGAGTAGAATAAAATCTTGTTAGATATTCTTTAACAGGATATTCAGTAAATAAACATTCGTATAGAATAATATTGTCTTCGACTTTACAAACCGGGCAAAAATTCCTATTAATAATGTTATTCTTGATCATGATCCTATACTTTATAAATCAGCCTAACCAAATGCTATTATGCGTTAAACATTGCACCTTGAGCGATGAATAATTTTATAGATAACTACTATTCCCGTTTTTATTTTATATCACTAGTGTTGCGTTATTTTTTCATTCATTGATTCAAAACACACGATTGACAGGCATTTCCAATGATTATTAGTAGGCGACGATTTCAACTCAATTTTAGATTTCATTGACTATAACAAACTGATATTCAATACCCATTAATTGACATTTTACAACAACGCAACACTACTGATTTTATATAATGCTTACAAGCCTGGAAGTTCATCTATCAAATTAACTCATTGTGTTTTCACCATCATTAGTTCGCTCTATAGAAGAAAAACTGTGTAACACCTTTTGTTGAATGAGTAGATCCAAATGTTTTCTGACCTGAAAAATGGAAAACAAAGATACTTGGTTTTTAAATGAGATTACAAACTGATCTTAGAAAAAGAAAGAAAATTTGACTTTCCTACAACTGATATAGTACATAAGGCTATTACGGGTTAGAAATTAATAGCTAAACCTAAATAATTTTTCTCGCTCGGGAGACTTTTCTTCTGTAATAACAGAATAGTATGGAATATATCTATAATAATCTTCAACACCATTAGTGTATGCAAAATATTGTCCATTTATTTTTATAAGGATAAATGTAAATACATAAATGCTCGTAATTAACTTTGGTACTAAATTATTGTTTGTTGTGGGTAAATATAGATTTTTTCCGATATATTCAACTAAAGCTAATAATAAAAAAGGAGTGAAATAGTCAAGATATCTACTGAATATCTGAGCTTCAAAAGAGAGCAAAGCAATTACCATGTTAAGTATTATCAAATATTCATAGTCTAATCTTGTAGAGTTTAATCTTACGAAGTTCCGTAACGCAATATATGGAATTATCATATAAATTGTTACCATTGTAAGTATGCCCTTTACGTTTAATACATTTTTAGAATATTCAGAATACCTATACATTTCTGCTTTTTGGGAAAGTCGATCAGTTATTGAAATTTTGTCGAAAATTGTTCCCATATTATCACGAACCAAAATAAATAAAGCGATTACAATGATTAAATATAGAATAAAGTATCTATCAATTTTAACTTTTATAAATACCGGAACAAAAAACATCACTAATCCTGATGTGTGAAGCATTAAAGCGATAAAGCAAAATAGGTAATATTTAATCCAATTTTTTTCTTTTAAATATTTATAAGACAGCAAAAATATCGCAACAGCCGTAGATTGTCGCATAGCTTCAAAATTGTAACCAACATATAATACTAAATAATAAAGCAGGATCGCGGTAAATACGTATTTTGTATTCTTTTTTAAAAAATTAATGACAACAAGATTAACGAAAACAGAAACAAAAATCTGTAAGATAAAAAAATCAGGTGAAATTGTTTTTGCAAATACTTCAACAAGAAAATATAAGGGCTCATGACCTGAGATTAAGTAATATTCCATGGACAAGTCTTTAATTGTTGGAATATTATCGTAAAACTCCATATAACGCATCGTATCTAAGCCAATTCTATAGCGCAAAGCCGAGACCATTATTAGGAGGAATGAAATAATATATATACTCGTGGATTTCCCTTTTATCTGTTTAGAAATTTCAAACTTATAGATAAAGAATAAAATTATAAATAGAATAATTAGATAAACCATTAATGAGATTTTACAGAATGAGACTATTTTAACCGATTTTTATTAATTAATCAGGTTCATCGTAAGAATGCGGACTTATAGATATATTTGAATGAAAAATCAGATTTACAATGAGTACAAGTTTGCTTCACCATGCCTTTGGACCTACCAATCAAGAGTATTTGAAGACCGAGTACAAAGGAGGCACAGTAATCTTTCACATCAAAACCAAAGACAGTAGGCTTCGATGCAGCAATTGCGGGAGCAAAAACGTGATAAACATGGGGACCACCGATCGAGCATCCTGTTTCCACGACGAAACGATTCCAGTAATAGGGCAACTGGTTTACATAAGCCCAAGTTGGTGACTCACAGCCGGTATAAGCGAAATACTAAGGCACATCAGGTGTATCCGATACGAGTTGCCGTATAATTTCAATGAATTAGCGTTGAATATTAGTTTGTTATAATCAATAAAATGTAAAATTGAATTGTAATCGTCGCCAACTATAAATCATAGAGAATGGTTGCCAACCTTGTGTTTTGTATTATTAAAGGAAAAAATAACAGACGCTAGTGATCTATTTTCATACCCGATTGTCCAAAACCCACCAATTTCAGCATGGCTTTTGTAAAAATTGTTTTCTTCGGTTGGGTTAAGAGAATCTTCGTACCATGGTAAATGCCTTGCTTGATAAGGGAATTCGGATCTAAGATGTTTATATCGTCCTTTATAGCTAATTTTACTCCATGGCCTGTGTAGTGCAAATGTTGTATCAACTTTTCCAATATATAATTTATCGTCTAATTTGTTTTTATAAAATTGAGATTCCCATGCTACAACTTTATTTTTTTCACTATAACATTCGGGAAGATCGTCAATTTTTAATGAAAAGCCAATTTTCGTGAAAAAGCGGTGATCTTGTAAGATATTGAAGAATTTTCTCATAAAATCATTAGGGCATTCATTTATTGGAACAACATCAGGATCAGTATATACAAAATAATCTTTTTTAATAAATCTCCATAATTCACTTCTTTCAAGGGCCAAGTAGCCTATATTTTGTTGTAAGTGCACTACCTGATAAGGACATTTGCTATAATATTCAATTAAAGGTGGATATGTGGAATTGTTGTCAATGATTATAATATTTAAGCAATTATTGTTTTCAAGAAAATTTATAAGTTGAAGTAAGTAAGTTAGGCGATTACGATTATTAATAATAATTGGAATCTCATTAGCATTGTCCTGATTAAATCGGCTACCATAAATCCTTCCTTTAAGAAAAATAATTATACTTAATGAAAAATAATAGAATTTTGCTATTACGACTCGAACTCTATTTGTTTGACTCAAGAGCATTTTGTGATGGTATTACGTGCGAATGAAATGTTTTTTTAAAACCTCCAAATATTGTAAGCCAAATTTCTGATCCGGTTCAATATAATTTCCCTCGCCCCATTCATTCCAAGATTTGAGAAAAACTATATTTTGATCGATTGGTTTTTCAGTAATTTTATCTAAAACCTGAATTACGTGTCTTTCAAATAATTCAGGTGTTGAGTTGTGAAATACAACGCCTGCAATGCCACTTCTTGGAGTATGATCCCAATTTGGGCATAATACAGGAAATACATTTTCTTGTCTATCTTCCTCTCCTGTAAAATATGTATAGATTTTTTTGTATGAGTAAACCATAGGAATGCCTCTAAATATTTTATTTACTTTGCAAATTAAGCGACTTGTAGTAGCATTTATTTGAAAATATGAAAAAATTCTATTAGCGATAACTGCATCAAATCCAATATTTATTATAGAATCTTTTTCATCAATGAAAGCGGAATGGCCTACAAAATAGATTTTATTTAAACCTTCTTTTTTTGCCAAATTTTGCCAAATATTAATAAAAATTTGCATATCAGGGTGCAACAATGGCCTATAAATAATAAATATAGGACGATCCTCTATTTTTATATATCTCTTATCTTTAAAGGCAGGAAGTACTTCATAAAAGTGGTTTGTATAATCCACAACTCCAGGATATTTTTGTTTGATTAGAAGATTTCTGTTCGTCATGCCATGTGCAAATCCCTTCCAGTCTTCGTTTGCCCAGCCAAGACAAAAAGGAAATTCGGGTTTTCCAGATGTTAAAACTTCTTTAAAAGGTCTTTCAAGTAGCCTTTTCCCATTTCCAAACCAATAATGCCAATAGCAAAAGCCTTCGACGCCATATTTATTTGCCATTTTGGCTTGAGCTTCCCTAACTTCTGGATTGCGCAAATCATAATATCCTAAATCTGCAGGAACCCTTGGTTGATAATGTCCTTTAAATAGAGGTTTTGCTTTTCCCACATTTGTCCATTCTGTAAATCCTTTACCCCACCATTCATCATTTTCAGGTATAGGATGAAACTGAGGTAAATAAAAAGCTATTAGTCTTGCTTTTTTGTTTGTCATGTTAAATATTGCTTGACCATTACTCAATTAATTTTATCACTTTAGCTGGTATTCCTGCTGCTATATAGTTAGGTGGTATATTCTTTGTTACTATGGAGTTCGCACCTATGATTGAGTTCTTTCCGATGCGAACATTGGGCAAAATAGTTGCTTTATCACCAAACCATCATCAATACAATACCTGAATATTCCTAAGGAAGACCTTATGTTTACAAAACCAAAAGTCTCAGATTAATATTAGTTTTAGAGGATCGAGATCAAAAACTGATAAAAAACTGAGACTTATGGAAACACAAAGTAACAAAATTGATTTTAGCGGGCAACATATTTATGCTGGTTTTGATGTACATTTAAAGAGTTGGAACGTGACCATTTTAACCGAAAAGCTTAAGCATAAAACGTTCACGCAACCGCCGAGTGCTGATATTTTGCATAATTATCTGGTCAGACATTTTCCCGGTGGGATTTATCACACTGCATATGAAGCAGGTTTTTGTGGTTATTGGATCCAGAACAAACTCCAGGCATTAGGAGTTGATTCTATTGTTTGTAATGCAGCAGATATTCCAACAAGCAATAAGGAAAAAGTACAGAAGACAGACAAGAGAGACAGTATAAAAATTGCCAAGGCTTTGCGCAGCGGAGATTTAAAAGCCATTTATGTTCCTTCGGGAAAAACCTTGGAGGATCGAATATTAATCCGCACCAGGATTATGCTTGTAAAAGATCTTTCGCGATATAAAAACCGGATAAAATCCTTTTTGTACTTCCATGGCATTGAGATTCCAGCGCCTTTTTTTAAAACCACGTCTCATTGGTCTAAACGATTCTACTCTTGGCTGGAGAGTGTCGAACTGTCAGAACCCAGCGGTAAACAGGCCTTAACAGCAATCATTACCGAGAGTAAACACCTGAGGCAATCCATTCTGGTGGTTACCCGTCAAATCAGAGAACTGGCCAATACTGAAGCTTATCAAAACCGACGACTCCTGCTTTAAACCATTCCCGGTATTGGTTTATTAACGGCAATGATCATCCTGACTGAACTTGAGACCATCGACCGTTTTCAACGGTTTGATTGAACTACTCCCCATTCTTAGGACAATAAAGTTAAAGAAGATAATTGTAACTGGTTGATAATGTTGAGACGGGAAATAACTCGAAGAGTTATTCTCGGATCAACATCTTTCTTTTTTTGGTTCTTTTTTTCTTTGTTCATAGCTGTTAATATGTTCATAACTCAGGCCGCTTTG
>CAISYK010000020.1 GCA_903889605.1 uncultured Bacteroidota bacterium | reverse complement strand
TATAAATAGAATCAATAACTAAATAACGTATATTTTTATCAGCTGTAAATTTATCTAATTCAGCCAGTTTAACACCCGAAAAATTAGGTACTTTAATAGTTACACCGTGGCTTGTTAAAGAGCCTAAATAAGCAATCACTCCCCAGCCCAATAAGGCTAAGAATACAAAGTAAATGATTAAATGCTTAAAAAATGTTCTGCTTTTTATAAATTGAAAAATCCCTTTTAACATACTAAAATAGGTATCAAAATTAGATTACGAATGTACGGATTTTAGCTAAACGAAGGAAATTGGATTTAATTGCTTACAAAAATAAATATACAGGTGGAGAAATTTGGCTTAAATACAGACCTTATTCTTATCAAAAATTGCGTTTATCTTGACATAAGTGCCTGGAAGCTGCATACTAGTCCGACTTTTAATCCATAGTTTTTGGTGATGATATTAATCATTGGCTAAATGACGTTATGGGTTCTGCTCATAAAAAAAATATCGGCGTTCTGTTTAATCTTGTGTATGAAACCTTTAGAAATAATAAAACAAAAATAGGTCATGCGCTAACGAAGAGGCGCTAAGTTAAGCAAAATATGTTTTTTTTTGCTTTCTTAGCGCCTTTGAAGCTTTGTCGCCAAATTCTCTATTTAGGCAATTATGTTTATGAAATAGAAAATCTTTGGCAAAATAATTTGAACAACCAATTAAGAAACTTTCTTGTTCGTTTATTTTTGCTTACTCCATTCAGATGCCCAGCTTGTAAATTTATCCATGCTTTTGTTCTGCATACTGTAAAGAGTTTCGATTTGCGCCTTTACATTATCCCCAAATTTTTGGTTGAAATCCATTGCAATATTCGTATGTTTATTATAAAAATTAAGAATCTCTTTCGTATTATTAATAATCATTTGACGGGATGCTTCAAAATTTCCATAAATTAATTCCAGAACTTTTTCTGGATTTTCATTTTTTGATTCCTTGAGTGCATCTACTAATTTTGTATTATAATCAATATTAAGCTCCATTTGGCTGGAGTATGAATTGATAATGCTGTCAAGAGCGTCTTCTGCAAGTTCAACCGATTTTCCAAAAGACGTTTTCAGCGTATCAGTAACAGAGTCTTCTATTTCCTGCTGATCTAATTTTTCTTTAATCGAATCGACAATTTTTTTATTAGAGTTTAAGGCGTTATCAATGTGTTTGGAATTTGAATCAATAATTTCTTTCATTGTATCTTTTGATTTTTCAGCAGAGTCTTTAATATTGCTTTTAATTTTTTCTGATTTTGCATTTAGTGTGTTTTCCATTTTTTAATTTTTTTTTTTTTTTGATTTATACTATTTGAGAAATATTCTTTAATTTTTTATCATTGGAAATTTTCCATACGAAAGTATTACTTCCTGCTTTTTTTTTGTTTTATATTCGTTGAAAACAAAATATAATTAGCTGGAATTAGAAAAAAAATAGCCAAAGCAGCTAAATTCTCAATTTCTGAGGGTTAGTTTAAATTTTAATGCAAACTATTCTTTTTCTAAAATTAATTTGGGCAGGAGTAACGATGCCCGCAAAGGAAAGAGGGCAAAGGTAATGGTAATCATTATATCAGCTTCTTTTTGAATTTTTCTGCAGTAGATTATTGGCAATATCACAAATGAAAATATTATCCCCAGCAGAGAGCAATAAAGCGTTCAACTGTTTATATATATTTTGTCAATTAATTAATATTTTCTTCTGAAAAGTTTTTTTTATATGCAGAACTTTTTCTGCTCAGTATATACTTTTTATGAATTGATAGAGCAGAGCTTATTATTATTTATTCATCATGTTAAATAATTCCTCTCTTTTGGCGCGTAACCCTTTTGCCTGCCCTATTGCAGCTTCAAACACATCTCCAGAAATGGCTTCCATCGCTTCTTTTAAAAACTCGGACACATGTATTCCTCCATGAGATTTTGATTTATCATCACGTCTGTCACTTCCCAATTCAGTATCAACAGCAGGCGGAGCAATTTCAAATACTTTTATTGAGGTGTTTTTCAGATTATGACGTAATGATAAGGTAAGTGAATGCAAGGCTGCTTTTGTTGCACAATAAAGAGGCATAAAAGCTAATGGCGCAAATGCAAGTCCTGAAGAAATATTTATTATAGCCGACTCTTTTTTCGATTCTAAAAGTTCAATGAATAATGAACTCAAATGTATAGGTGCGATGATATTTGTATCGATCTCTAATCCCACTTTTTTTGAATCAAATGAACGTGTAATATCGGTTCCCAATTGAACTCCTGCATTATTTATTAATACATTTATATCCGGGTAATTTTCTTTAACCCAGGCAAAAAGCTCTAATCTTTCGCCGGCATCGGAAACATCACATTTCTTGATAATTATTTCCGGATGCTTTTCTTTCGCTTGGTTTAGCTTGTCTTCCCTGCGTCCGCAAATAATTACTTTGTTCCCTAATCGTAAAAATTCTTCCGCAAATCCCAAACCGATTCCGGATGAACCTCCTGTGATTAATATAGTGTTATTTGTTGTTTTCATAATTTTGTTAATTAGTGATTTTAATTCAAATATACATTTATCCCAATTATGGTATGCCGTAAGGCTTTAAAATTGTCATTTATGTGACCTAAGGATAAAAATTGCAATCTATTTCAAACCATCGATGGTAATATTAATTTTACCGTTGATGTTAAGAAAGGCTATAATAGCTTTATTTGTCAATTGGATTTTCTTGAACTCAATATCGCCTATATCTCCATTGATGAAAACACCCGGCATAGGAGAATAGTTTTGAGTATAATTCCGCATTATTTGTTTGCCTTCTTCTAAGCTTTGATTAATGGAGTAACGGCATGTTTCTTGAAATTTCTTTAAAATATAACCGGAAGCAAGCCAATTGGCTGAACTTAATAATTTGGCCTTAGTATCTAAAACATAATCCAATTGTTCAAAATAAATTTCCTTAGTAGTTTCGTTATATTGCGGAAACCCTGTTAAATATATTGTTCCGTTAACGCTCCCTAATAAATCCAAAGCAATAACCATTTTTCCGTCCTTATACCATATTGCGATATTTTGAACCACAACTTTTTTCTTTCCTTCCCCAAATTCTTTACCTTGAAAATTCTTTACCATTATTTTTGCTGCATCATGGTAAGTTGAAACTACGGCAATATTTGCAGTAATTTTGTCCGGCATTTTTGAAACAGGTTTTAAAATAATTTTGTTTATGTCAAACTTGCTTTCAGGCTGAGGGCCAATCAATGTTTCTATATTACATTTCAACCCCATTCCCAAAGTTATGCTGTTGTTATTTACAATTGCTTCGGTAGCATATAATTCAATTGGAACTATTCGCAGCCAGCTTTCATATTCGGCACTCATTAATGCAGGAGTGCAGATTTTATCTAATGCATCAAGAACATTGGGCTTAAAATCTAAAGATTTTTTTATAGCTTCATCAATGCTTTTTTCTATTTCAGATTTAAAAAATTTGATCGCCGGATTAATTAAATATGTGATAGAAACTTTCTGTCCCGCAATAATAATGCTGGGACTATCATTCCAGTCTAATGATTTTAATTCAGTTTGGGTATTTAATTTCCAGTTGGTCAAACCAACATTGCTTATTAAATTTACTGTGCCATTCAGGTTAATTTCATATGTATCATATAGTGAAATTCCGAATTTAGTGATACCATACCGATAATTTACAGTCGCTTTGAGAGGCAAAATGGTATTGATTTTTCCTTCCCGATTGTTTTCTAATGTGATGGGGGCAATTTTCCAAATTTTAACAGTTAAATTATCATCTTCAATGTTGCTGTCTTCATAAATTAATCCGTTAAGCGATTTATTTATTTGATATTCTATATCTTTTAGCTTAATTGTAATAGGCATATTGACAAATGAAATAGCATTGTCATAAATTAATGGGCCGGCATCATCGGGTTCGGGTTTTAATGCAGCTATTTTTTGTGTAGATGAACAACTCGAAAAAATGATACCTATCAAAAAAGAAAGTCGAAGCAATTTGAACATAATGGCAATAGTTACCCTTAAGGAATCTAAATTTAATTTACCTTCAAAAATATTTTATTTTCGGAAAATCAAAGGTGCTGATTTATTTAATTAATAACAATTCTACTTATAAAATAGTCAATTCAGGTATTCGCTATCGCTTTTTCGACTTCGCGGCAATTGAAGTGTTTTTTTTTAATAACTGATTATCAGTTTATTACAGTGTCATCCTGAAACGCCTTTTTTACGATTACACAACCATCAAGCCGCTGTATCAAATCAGGAGAAATTGAAGTTACTGAATTAAAATTATAGCCTGCATTGGATAATCCGCAATTAACAATGTTATTAAGCCAGTTTAAAATTTATTTTTTAAG
>CAISYK010000019.1 GCA_903889605.1 uncultured Bacteroidota bacterium | reverse complement strand
TATGTATCTTATATAGAATATACAGAATTACTCTTGCTCCTTTACTTATTGAATTTGCATAAAAATTTGTTTTGACTTTAAACATTTAGGCTAGAAATCAGACAAGCTTTCAGAATGAAAAAGTTGTTATTATGCCTTGTTTAAATCATCAAATGATAACTCGGCATCTGCAAACCAGCTTAAATTAGCGGTCCTTTGCAGCACTAAATTTATTTTTTCAATGAAAACTTTTCAGTTAATCAATTGCAAAATAATAATGAACCTTTTTCGTAATTTTGTTTTATGAATTTAGATTTATCAGGAAAAACAGCACTTGTTTGCGGAAGCACTCAAGGAATAGGAAAGGCATCCGCAATAGAACTTGCTTTACTTGGGGCAAATATTGTTTTAGCTGCCCGCAATGAAGAAGCATTGAAATCAACATTGAAAGAGCTGGATGTTTCGAAAGGACAGTTACATTCTTTTTTATGTGTTGATTTTCAAAACCCAAATCTGCTGAAAGAGAAAGCAGATAAATTTATTGCAGATCATGGAGTCATACATATTTTAGTGAACAACACTGGTGGCCCTCCAGGCGGTAAGATAGTAAATGCAAAAACGGAAGATTTTCTTCAGGCGTTTAATAATCATTTGGTGTGCAGTCATATTTTAGCACAAGCACTAATCGATAGTATGAAAAAAGAAAATTATGGGAGAATCATCAATATTATCAGCACTTCTGTAAAAATGCCTCTAAAAAACTTAGGTGTATCAAATACCATTAGGGCAGCCGTTGCTAATTGGTCTAAAACATTAGCTGACGAATTGGCTCCGTTCGGAATTACAGTAAACAATGTTCTTCCCGGAGCTACACTAACTGGAAGGCTCGAGAAAATTATAGAAGACTTATCAAAAAGCACAGGAAAATCATTAGATAATATTAAGACGGAGATGCAAAAAGAAATTCCTTTAGGACGATTTGCTGATGCTTCCGAAATAGCCAGCGCTGTTGCCTTTTTAGCAAGCCCGGCGGCATCATACATTACTGGGGTAAATATAACTGTGGATGGAGGAAGAACGGGATGCCTTTAACACTTTGCATAGAGAACCATTATTTTCAACACTAAACTTTTCTTGTATTTATCTATATCGTTGTTTAATCTTTCTCAAAGTTTGAAACTTGAGAAAGTGTTATTTCAATAATTTGAATAAAGGAATAATATTGATAAAATGAAACTTTCCATTATAGTAAATATATTTCAAGAATTCGTCAAGTTTAATTGTTAATAATAAAAAATTTGAATAATATTACTATACAATGCAGAAGTGAATACCCTAAAGGAATTATTTACCAAAAGATAAAATTCCTTAACCGCTTCAATAAAATTATTGAAAAGTTTTATTAAGATGGTATTAAAAAAAATAATAATTCCGTTCGTTCTGTCTGCGCTCATTGGTTTTACGATAAGTATGAGAGCACAATGCGGAACTGTAATTTCAGCTTTTCCATATACCGAAAATTTTGAAACTGTGCCGGCCTGGACATCCGGCGGCCCTAATTCCGACTGGACATGGGGTACTCCGGCGCACCCAACCATTTCAAGTGCAGGAGGAGGCCTAAAATGCTGGACTGTAGGCGGCCTTACAGGATCATCATATAATAACTCAGAACAATCATGGATAATGAGTCCCTGCTTTAATTTCAGCGGTCTGAATTATCCATGGATATCTTTTAAAATTTTCTGGGAAGATGAATACAAATATGATGGAATGGTATTGCAATATTCAACAAACGGCGGGACTTCATGGTCTAATGTCGGCGTTTATGGTGATGCAGTAAACTGTTTGAATGCCAACTGGTATAACTATAATAATATAACATATTTAACTTCTGCAACTCCAAAACATGGCTGGTGCGGACGCACGGGCGCAACTGCAAGCTCATGCCAGGGCGGTAATGGAAGTTTAGGCTGGGTGACAGCCAAACATTGTATGTCCTCTTTAGCAGGTTTGCCCAATGTAAGGTTCCGTTTCCTTTTTGGATCTGGAACAAACTGCAATAATTTCGACGGTATTTCGGTTGATGATATTTTTATAGATAATGCACCTTCTAATGATGCACTATTCACATATACTTGTGCATCAGCAAACACGGTAAATTTCACCAACGCTTCAACGCCTTGTCCAACAGGATTCCTCTGGGATTTTGGTGACGGAAATTCCTCTGCACTTCAAAATCCTTCTCATACTTACTCCGCCCCCGGCACTTATAATGTCACTCTTACTGCAAGCGGACCATGCAATGCCCCTGGTTCTGTTACCATCCCTGTAAACATTTTGTCAGTTACCGTGTCGGCAACAAATGTTACCTGCAATGGAGCAAATGATGGAATACTTACAGCAAATGTTACCGGCAGTCAGGGACCTTTTTCATATTTATGGACACCCGGAGGACAAATAACCCAAACAATTACAGGGCTTTCTCCAGGAAGCTACTCAGCAGTAATTACTGCTGCCGGTGTATGTCCGGCGAGCATCACCGCTGCAATTATTCAGCCTGCCGTGCTCACTGCCTCATCTATAGTTACTCAGGTAAGTTGTTTCGGCGGTAATAACGGTGCAGCGACTGCCAATCCTTCGGGAGGCACGGCTCCTTATACATATTCCTGGACACCATTAGGTGAAATAACTTCATCTATAGGTAATCTTTTTGCCGGCACATATACTGTAACAGTTTCAGATACTAATAACTGCACAGCAACTGCCATCGCTTCCATCATTCAACCTGCATCGGCATTAAATGTTACTGCCGTTAGTACTGCTACGGCTTGCGGTATAAATAACGGAACAGCCGCGGCCGCTATTTCAGGAGGAACGCCCCCATATAATTATTCATGGGCTCCTTCAGGCGGTAATGCTCAAAACGCCGCAGCGCTTTCTTCTGGAACCTATACTATTAACGTAACTGATTCACTAAATTGTGCTGATTCCGCAACAGCAATAGTACAAAGTTCTTTTGCAATAACTGCATCAATAACCTCTACTCCGATTGACTGTTACGGAGGAGCAAATGGTACAGTGTCTGTTTCTGCCATCGGCGGTACCGGCACTTTTTCTTACTTGTGGAATACAGGGCAGACGGTACAAGTCTTAACTAATTTATATGCCGGAAATTATTGTGCAGAAGCCACTGAAGCGAATGGATGTATTGACACTGCATGTATTACACTTAATAATCCTCCGCATATGAATGCTGATTTCACAAGCGATCCAACAATAACGGATATTAACCACCCCGAAATACATTTTACTGATCAATCGCCGGGAGCAAGTTTCTGGCAGTGGAATTTTGGTGATACAGCCGGCTCAAATGATCAAAATCCAATACATTTATATTATCATGATGGTATTTACCAGGTTATGCTAATTGCAGCAAGTACTTTAGGTTGTATTGATACAGTAATACACCAAGTCATTATCAATGATGAATTTA
>CAISYK010000018.1 GCA_903889605.1 uncultured Bacteroidota bacterium | reverse complement strand
TTGATTTTATGAATTTGGCGGCCATGTCGCCTTATTATGATAGAGCTGAAGCCCAGCTGAAACTTAATACTTTTGAGAAAAAAGACTTAAATACAAACGCTAAAATATTTACCGAAGCCTGCGACAAACTGAATTATAAATGGAAATTTCTCCGCAGGGGAATGAGCGACTGCAAAGTTGAAGAAGGAAATGATTGTATCAGTTGTTTAGGAGGATGTCACAGAGATTCAAAGCAAAGCTCATTGGTTGTTTCAGTTCAGCCTGCTGAGAAAAAAGGAATGGAAATAAAATCTGAATTTGAAGTTGACAAGATTGAACATTTTGCAGATCATGTAATAGTTTATGGAGAATCAGGCGGCGTTAAACAGCAATTTAAAACTGCGAAGGTTATACTTGCCGGCGGATCTTTCGGTTCAACTCATATCATGCTTAAATCGGGCTTCAGCAAACAGCTTCCTGCTCTGGGTAAAGGTTTTTGCCAGCATCCGCAATTTATGTTTTTCGGAATTTTTGATACTCCAATCGATGCTCATAAAGGTAATTTTCAATCAGTAGCCGGAGCAGACCCAAGTTTCAGGAAAAATGGTTTTAAAATTGAAAATGTTTATGCTCAGCCTATTTCCGTTGCAATGCTGTTTAATACATACGGCAAGGAACATCAGGACATTATGAAAAATTACCGCTACATGTCCTGCATTGAAACAGCGGTGAGGGATGAACCTGAAGGCGGTGAACTTACAATAAACAAAAAAGGAAAACTTATTATAACAAAAAATCTTACCGATCAGGATAAAAGAAGGCGTGAAGCAGGATTGGAAACTATCCGCAGCATACTTCATAAACAAGGTGCAAAAAGGATTGTTGAGTCCCCAATATTTTTTGGGCTGCACCTGATGGGCGGATGCAGTATTGGTGTAGACCCTAATAAATCTGTTGTTAACCCTAATTTCCAGGTACATGGTTTGAAAAACATTTATATCGCAGATACAAGTATTTTCCCGAGTGCACCGGGTATAAATCCATCACTTACAACAATGACTTTTGCTCAGAAATTGAGCGAGGCACTGGTTAAGTAGGGTTTACAAATAACAAATCGTTTTTAATTTTTGAATCTCTGTTTATTTATTTTTCAAAAACGATTTTACTATGATTCAAAATATAATCCCGATTTTGTTTTACGAAAGAAGGAATTTATTAAGCATTAACAATGTCCCTGATAATGCAGTACCCATCTCCGAGAAAAAAGGAAATGGATGAAAAAAGATAGAAAAAAAACATTAACTAATAATAAAAAAAATGTCAAAAGTATTCAGCAATTCAGCACTGAGAGCCTTAACAAGAATAGGTGATATTATAGCTCCTAAGAATGGAGAGTTTCCTGCTTTCTCAGAAGTAGGCTGTCTGGAGCATGTCGATGATGTTGCGTCATACGCTCCTTCTAACGACTTAAAAGACTTAAACTTGGCATTATCAATTTTATCCTACATGCCTGATTTTTTCCTGAAATGGCTTGTAAAAAGCATGAATAACAGCCATGCAAAAAACGGCGCTTTTTCTGATATCTTCCGAATGCTTGATCTGGGACTGAAAGGGATTATTTTCGGAACTTATTATTCCGGAAAAATCGGGAAAAATTTCAAAGGCAAATCACCAATGCAGGTGATTGATTTCAGCATGAACAGGATTGAGCTTGCAGACTAAAATAAGGTATTTCAGAATATCTATATTTAACTTTTCCTTTGTTATTTATGTTCATTAACACCTTTTATATTTAAAGGACTTGTTTGCCAGACTTTAAAACTTAATATTTTCAA
>CAISYK010000017.1 GCA_903889605.1 uncultured Bacteroidota bacterium | reverse complement strand
TCCGGACTGCGGTTAACTTGATTAATTTCTCAGCAAAACTTGTTGAGCCATTATGCTTTGTCCAATATCTTAAAATCTCCCTTCTCTGTCTTGATGCTGTCTCGGTCCAAACTACAGTTCTTTTAACCATTTCAAATCGTCTTTGTCTAGTTTGGTTTGAGAAATTAATTTTCCGTTTTTAATATCCCCGTCACTTAATTGGAGCATTAATATTTGCTCCTCAGATAATTCCACGATGTCCTTGTCGGCAGAACTTGTCTTAACTAGCTGATAAAGCGCTGATAGATAGTCTTTATTAGTAATTGTCAAAAGTTTGTCGATGATGTTATTTCTTAAGATGTCGGTAGTACTCATTGGTCTAAAGTTTTCTCAAATATCGTCATTTTCTGTCTTTCTACGAAATGTTGTATAACATTTCTTTGTCGAATAAGGAAATATGAATGTTTTCCGGTTTTTCGAAGGGATCCCTAACGCATCGTTTATATTGAAAGAGACTTTGCACATCCTATTAACCAGAGCATAATTTAGTGCAGGGTAATGGTATAGTAAATATAGAATAAAGGCCATTTTTCAATTTACACGCTGGAGGGGATTTATAATCCAGGCCTTAGAGTTTATGGTTTTCAAACCCCTCTGCTTTACTGTCAAATTAATGCATCGTTTGTCCGGGATTGCAAATCCCGGCAAGCATCAGTTTTATTGCCTCTGGGGCACTAACTAAATTTTTAACTGAACAGCTCAATTGTTATGGATATAAAAATGATTATTTGATTAATACTTCTGTATATTTGTTTCAAAATATTTTTTGAGTGTTTTAGTAAATTAGTTTATTGCGTTTTTTAAAGAAGAAATACCATTAAAAAATTATTTCAATGAAAACTTTTCAATGAAATAATTTATCACATTTTTAGTATAGTAAACAACTTTAGGTGGAAAACCTGCTGCTCCTTCGGATGGTCACAAGAAGGGCACAAAAGTACAAATGCTCTTTCATTATTAACGATGCGTTAGGGATTGCAGCGAAAATCCTTTTTGTGAGGAACGAACAAAAAGATTGTAGCGGAAAGCCCGGCCCTTTCTTTTTTAAGAAAGGGAAACGCCCAAATAAAATTTTAAAAAAATTTTTAAGCTCTATTGCAGTATTACAAACAAAAAACAAAATCCTAAACTTCAGTAAATAACAAAAAAAATGAGCAGCAATATTAGAGTACGTTTTGCCCCAAGTCCTACAGGGGCTTTGCATATGGGAGGAATAAGAACAGCGCTTTTTAATTATCTTTTTGCACATAAATTCAACGGCAAACTGATTTTACGAATTGAGGACACAGATCAAAACAGATTTGTACCTGGTGCCGAACAGTATATTATTGATTCGTTAAAATGGTGCGGTCTTGATTATGACGAAGGAGTGGGAAAAGGCGGTGATTACGGACCATATCGTCAATCGGAACGGAAACATATTTATATTAAGTATGTAAATCAATTATTAGAATCCGGTCATGCTTATTATGCTTTTGATACCCCTGAAGAATTAGACGCAATGCGTAAACATTTGGAATCAATTAAATCAAATTCTCAGCAATATGATGTTTCTACCCGAATGAGTATGAAAAACTCTCTCACCTTACCGGAATCAGAAGTTAAGCAGAGGATTGATTCAGGGGAACCTTATATTGTGAGATGTAAAGTGCCGGAGAATTATTTAATAAAAATTAATGACATCATAAGGGGTGAAGTGGTTGTTAATTCTTCTACAATTGATGATAAGGTGCTTTTTAAATCAGATGGTATGCCTACATACCATTTAGCAAGTGTAGTTGATGATTATTCAATGAAAATCTCACATATTATACGCGGAGAGGAATGGCTGCCTTCTGCACCGCTGCATGTGCTGTTGTATAAATTTCTGGGTATCGAAGACTCTATGCCTAAATTTGCCCATATGCCCTTAATTCTAAAACCTACGGGTAAAGGTAAATTAGGAAAAAGAGATGGTGTTAAACTGGGAGTCCCTGTAATACCTTTACAATGGCAAAATCCTGCTACTGGT
>CAISYK010000016.1 GCA_903889605.1 uncultured Bacteroidota bacterium | reverse complement strand
TTCCTTTTACATCAATAAAGCCCCCCCTGCCCTCTTTATAAACAGTTAATAAACCCTCTGAAAACCACAATCCAACCTTATTATATTTAAAAGAAGTGAGTTCCTTACCGGTTACGTCAATCAGACACCAGGTTCCAGAATATCCATCAGCATCCATTGACCCCGCGATCAAATTCTCATTTCCATATCTTTGGATCCAACTATATTTTACCGGAACAACCTCCTTACCCTTCCTGTCAATACAACCTGATTTGCCGTCAATTTTCACCTGGCAAATACCTTTTGAAAAATCTTTTAATTCATCATATTTGTATGGTATTATCAACTTACCCTTCTTGTCTATAAATCCATATTTAGTATCCATTCTAACAGCTGCAAGTCCTTCATTGAACCTTGTGACATCATTGTATTGTAAAGGGATAATAACTTTTCCGGATTTGTCTATAAAACCAAATTTATGGTCAATCCAAACCACGGCAAGCCCTTCTGAAAAAGAAACCGCACCATCAAATGTTTGGGCGATAACCTCGCGGCCTTTCTTATCAATAAAACCGCATTTATTTGCATTTTTTTTAACCAAGGCAAGCTCTTCTTTAAAATCTAAAATCAAATTGTATTCCGGCGGGATAATTTCTTTTCCTGTGGTGTCAATTAAGCCCCAGGACTCTCTTCGGCTTTGGCCGGAAGTATCCTTACGGTTTACTCTAGCAAGCCCATAAGTGAATTCACCAATGTAAGCATATTTAGGCTCAATAAGAACTTTATTGTACTTATACAAAAGGCCATATTTGTTAATACCGTTGGATATACTGTATTTCTGTAATCCATTCCCGATATCTGCGATATCATGATACTTGGCTTTTACCACCACTTTCCCGCTCTTATCCACAAAGCCGCATTTACCGTTATTTTCAAATGGCAATAGTTCCTGAGCAGCTAGCCCTTCGCCTATGCAGCAGATGAAAATAAATAATTTTAGTTTTTTCATTTTTTTATGTATGTATTTGTTTTAAGCTCTCGTTAGGCATTGTCGAATATAAATTTGTTACTTATGTTTTCTTGGACACCTAAGAAAAATCAATTATCCTTCCCAAACATTTCATTTCGCTGCATTTTCAATTTCCCCTCCGTTTTTATAAATTACTTTTCCTTCGGCTCTCAATAACTGCTTCACATTAATTATTTTTCCCTTGACAATTACTCCCAGCCACTCTTTCCCTGAACTGGTAACAATACCTCCATCAATACATAAAGAAGCCCCGTGTTTAACTATAATCCGGGCTTGCTCTGCCATATAAATTTTTCCCGTGACAGTCAAAACAGCACCAGGCTCTATAACTATATCGCTGTACCATCTGATATCAAAATTCCATATTTCACTTTTATTTATTTTATGCGGTGCCGGATTATACGCGCCGTCTTTGACATATTTTCTTACTGTTTTAATTGATAAAGCCCTATGCATTTTCCCAATCTGCATAGGCGAAAAATAATAGTTTAGCATATTATTACCACCCATTATGTTATTAGTGCAGATATTCTGTCCCGGCGTAATTTCACATCCGAAGCCGCCAATTTCCCAGCACTTTTCCGGTGGATTTTTTCCGAATAAATCATATAAATATTCAGGGTCGGAACCATCACATGTTTCATGACAGCACGAAGGTTCGTAAGTATGAAATAAATCAAGGCAGTGGCCGATTTCATGAGCTAATGTCTGAGAATTTACATAATTGGGCTTTATTGTACTGATATAAACTCCCTGGCTGCCGTATAATGAAGAGGCTGTATAACCACCTCCGCCTTTTAAAATAAATCCCGGATTAGGCGGAATCGCGTAAGCTTGTGCTTTACCGCCGTCGGTAAGGTAAATATTTAAATTATCCAAACGGGCAGAGTCTATACCGGCAATGCATTTTTCTAAAGCTGGCATTGAGCTGCTGTTATATAATGAGGTTCCTTCGTAAAAAAATATCCGCCCGTCTAAATCAAAACGTATTTTTGTATCTGTCAGTGTTTCCACCCCGTCAATTGGATAAGTAGCCGAATCTAACTTTGTATAAAAGTCATTCAAATAATATATCATATCATTAACAGCATTTACAGATGCGGCTGTATTTTGAATAGTGCCGGGGCCGGTAAAAATATTGACCGCTATTTTAATGTGTTTTATCGGGGTGTTTTCATCAGGAATATATGTCTCAATTTTTTTATATATGTTTATATAATCAGAATTGGTATTTGAATTGGAATTATCTAAATTGACTGATTTTAAAGGCTTCTCAAGAATACAGTCCTTATTCCCCTGCGAAAACCCGCTGTATAAAATAAATAAAAGAAAAAACTGAACGACTAGCTTCATAGCGCCTAAATCGATTGAATAAATTAGTATTTATATTTTATTAATCTTCATTAAATGCAGCAATAATCCACTTTTATTATTAAACAGTACTTTTATTAACATTTATATTTGTGCCTGCATAAATATTAAAATATAATATAGCGCAAAAAGCATCACATTTCCTCCAAAGCTTGTTTCAAATCCTCGATCAGCAGATCAGGATCTTCAAGTCCTATATATAACCTAACTAAATTCCAGGGCAAAGTACTATCATTATTGCCGGACGCTCCTAAAGCACATACAGGAAGCACAAGCGACTCGTATCCGCCCCATGAAACAGCCATAAGGAAACGTTTTAGGCTGTCGCAGAATTTTTCGGCCTGCTCAGCTTTTTCGATATTTAAAACAAAAGAAAGTAAACCTCCGCCCTGCTTCATTTGTCTTTTCGCCAATTGCAGCTGAGGATTTGTTTTAGAAAATGGATAATTTATATGTTTTATTTTCGGATGTTTTTCTAAAAACTCTAAAATCTTTTCTGCGCTTTCCGCACTCCTGTTAACCCTTATTTCCAGCGTTCTTAAACCACGCAGAATCAAGGATGCGTCCTGCGGAGAAATGATGCTCCCGATGGTCATAAATTCCTCCTCCATCATTTTCATTATCCTCTCTTTTGTTCCGCAAACCACACCCGCCACCACATCACTATGCCCGTTTAAATATTTAGTTGCAGAATGCAGTACAATATCAATCCCAAGGGTAATTGGTCTTTGATTTATAGGTGAGTTATAACTGTTGTCAATAATGGTGCAAATGTTTTTTGATTTGGCAATGGCGGCAACACCGGCTATATCCTGCATCTCAAACGTCAATGAATTAGGACTTTCAAGGTATATTAATTTAGTGTTCGGCTGTATCGCCTTTTCAAAATTTACGAGTTCTGTTCCGTTTACAAATGTGCTTGCAACACCATATTTGGATAGATATTTTGTCAGCAGATTATTAGTCCAGCTATATGGTTTTTCCACACAAACAACATGATCTCCTGCCTTTACAACACTCATTACTGCGGCAGCGGCAGCAGCGCTCCCGCTCGAAAAAACCAGCGCATCTTCTGCTTCCTCAAGAGCTGCAATCTTTTTTCTGAGTATAGACACCGTTGGATTAAAGCCTCTTGTGTAAAAAGGAGTTTCAAGTTCCTTCTTTAATTTTTCCCGCATATCAGCGGTATTTTTAAAACAAAAATTACTTGTTTGAAATACCGGCGGAGTAACTGCTCCATAATATTCTTCGCGTTCTTCGCCAAGATGATTTAATATGTGGGAAATGTCCATATGGCCAGATTTTAACTATGGTTTTATAAATTTTTAATGATAGGATTCCTATTGTTATTTAATTTATTAAGCAATGAAACTTAATATAATTTTAGGGTTTATTTTGAAAAACAACGGATATTAATTTGCCGGATATTACAGTTTGAAAAACAGTTTTTAAAATTTAAAACATATAACCAATGCTTGCCTTAAAAGTAAAAAATCTAAACTGCGGTTTTATCGGCTGCAAATGTCCGCCAAAATATGAAAACAAATTTATCTTCGTTTGCCTGACTGTCAATATATCTATAAGTATGCCGATCCAATCCAGAATAAGATATCGAACACCAATAATAGCCTGCATAGTCTGGATGACGCTTCCATTCTTTGCATCAAAAAGAAGCATATCAACTTTTCCGCGCGTGCCTGCCCAAATGCTTGAACCTAATCTTAAACCTTAATAAACATCCCAATTTAAATTATCCCAGATATGAAAAAGACCTCTTACTCCTATGTTTGTTCTGGTTAAATTTATGTAATCAGAATTAAAATGGGTATAATTTCCTCCTAAACCTATGCTGAATTTATCTGCGAAAGAATAATCATATACAGCATTAATAGAAGCCCCGGGAGCGAAAACAGAAAGGCTTGTCCCTGCAGATATAACTCCTTCACCTTTTATTTTTTGAGCAGAAGCAGAAAATGAGATCAGCGCTGCGGAAAATGCTGTAATAATATTTATTGTGTTTTTCATTTTCTTTTGTATTTATCCGCATAAACAAAAAGTATAGGAGCAATGGTTTTAGCTCATTATTTCTTGTTGGAATCCACTTTTATGCGCTCATTTCTATTGGCAAGCTCCCATGCAGTAAAAAAAACCAGGCTGGTAATTTTTTCCATTTTGTCGAAATTTATTTTTTCAACTTCATCCGTTTCTTTATGATAATCTGAGTGTACGCCGTTAAAATAAAATATTACAGGAATACCCTTTTTAGCGAAATTGTAGTGATCTGAACGATAATAAAAACGATTTCTGTCTTTCTCATCGTTATATGTATAATCTAGATTTAAATTAGTGTATGTTTTATTTGCATTTTCGCTTATTGCATGCAATGATGAACTTAATTTGTCCGAACCTATTAAATATATATAATCAGGATTATTTTCGTGTTTTGAGTCTAAACGGCCAATCATATCAATATTCAAATCGCAAACCGTATTTTTAAGCGGATAAACCGGATTATTAACATAATAAGACGAGCCCAACAATCCCTTTTCTTCGCCAGCTACTGTCATAAACAATAAACTTCTCCTTGCTCCGTGCCCTTCTTTTTGGGCTTTTTCAAATGTTTTCGCCAGTTCCATAACGGCGACAGTGCCGGAACCATCATCATCTGCGCCGTTATAAACCACTTTCCCATCTATTCCCAGGTGATCGTAATGTGCACTAACTACAATCAGCTCATCTTTTAAATCACCGCCTTCTACATAACCAAGCACATTTGATGAACTAACCTTCTGCATCGAATTTTTAATATTGATATCCAAATTAGTTTTAACCTTCATGTGAAATGGTTTTTGAGTATTTGAAATTTTCCGCTGTATTGATTCAACACTCTCTTTTTTTAAAATATCGTTCGCCATTTGTTTTGAAATGTAAATAATAAACATTTCTTCACTGCCCGTTTCAAGTTTCATCATTGGTGATTCTAAACGATGTTTACTGGCTGCTACATCTTTTTCAACATCATCAACAACTATCATTAATACTTTAACGCCCATCTCCCTAGCTTTTTCAAGCTTTACTTTATAATATGAAGACCAGATTGATTTCATTTTTTTTCCGCTGATAAGTGATAATGAATCATTTGAAACCGGCTCAGCTGACAATATCATTACAACTTTGTCTTTTACATCAATGCCTTTATAATCATTATAAACCTGATCCTGAATCCCATAACCCAAAAATTCAATAACTTTGGATTCAATATGCTGGGCAGCCTGTTCTGGAAAAGTATAGTAGTCTTTATTTACAGAATATTGTTTTCTTTTAATAAAAACTTCGGCAGGTTCAGGTAAAATCACTTTCAATAAAAATTCCTGGTAATAGGTATTTCCCTTATATGGCGGTATTCCTGCAGTTTTAAATTGCTCTGCAATATATTCTGCAGCCATTTTAGCGCCTTTTTTGCCGGTTTCCCGCCCCTCATATTCATCTGAGGCTAAAATATGCAGGTTTTTACTCATACTGCCGGCTGAGATGCATTTTGAATATCTCAGTGCAGTAGTGTCTTCCTTTTGGGAAAAAAGCAAAGCTGGTATAAATAGGCAAAATGCCAAGCCTTTCCTTGCAGATGAAAGGTTGATGCGTCTTATACTCATTTGTTTTGTTTTAATAAATTTATATGTTTTTTACCGAAATATTATAAAATGCCTATTCAAAGCCAATAGCAGAGTCTTTTATCATGTCAGCTTCAATTTTTCATTTCACTTCTATCACTATTCCGCCAAATCTTGCTTCATCTGCAAAACATTCAATTCCGTTAATATAACAAATATGACTGTCGTAAATTTTTTTTGTGTCTTGGTAAATTGCTTCGCAGCCTCCAGATAAATTTAAATTGTAAAATGATAATTTTCTTCCGTCTTTGCCTGCTGCAAGCTTATAGCAGTCTTTACAAACACATTTTGGATACCTGGCAGTAAATTCAAATTCTATATTGCAAATCGGACATTTATGGTTTGTCATATTTTTTTATTTCATTACGAGGCCGCTGCAATCTGGATTGCGATACTCTGCGGGATGCCACTGCAATAGGCTTGAAGCTATTCTGCGTCAATCAGGATAAACTCCAGAACTCAGCCATTTTATTTTTAGAAGGCGGAGTGTCCAACTACAACTTAACAAGCATAATTAGAAATCTTCTCCACTCTTTCCGTATGCCTGCCGCCTTCGAAAGCAGTACTGAAAAACGCATCAACACATTGTTTCGCCTCGTCCTCGCTTATGCAGCGTGCAGGAAGCGTTAATATATTTGCATCATTATGCTGACGGGCTAATACTGCTATTTCGGCATTCCAGCATAGTGCTGCACGTATTCCCTTATGCTTGTTTGCGGCCATATTAATTCCATTTCCAGTACCGCACATTAATAAACCAAAATCTACTTCTTTTGTTTCTACACTTTTCGCCACAGGATGCGCAAAATCAGGATAATCAGCACGATCTTCGGAATAAGCACCGAAATCTATTAT
>CAISYK010000015.1 GCA_903889605.1 uncultured Bacteroidota bacterium | reverse complement strand
TTCAGAACAATTTTCGAGAATGCTTCTGACGGAATACTGATTGCTGATTTAGAAGCAAAAAGATTTGTGATGGGTAATAAGATGATTTGCAGAATGCTTGGATACGACTGCGATGAAATAATAAAACTAAGCGTTGCCGATATACACCCTAAAGAAGACTTATCAAAAGTAATTGAAGCCTTTGAGAAACAACTTGAAAATATAGAAATCGCCGAAAACATTCCGGTAAAGCGTAAAGACGGCAGTATTTTTTTCGCTGATATTAATTCATGCAGTATAACTATAAATGGAGTAAATTATCTGCTGGGTGTTTTTAGGGACAACTCCGAAAGAAAAAGGGCAGAGGATTCACTGCGCTCCAGTGAGGATCATTTTAAATCGATAATTGAACTTGCCGCAGATGGAATTCTTTTAGGCTCAGCAAAAGGAGTAATTATTGGCGCAAACCATAAAATATGCACCATTACCGGGTATTCGGAAAATGAATTAGTCGGAAATAACATTTCTTTTCTTTTTTCTGCTGAACAGTTGAATGCATCTCCGCTTAGGTATGATATACTTGATTTAGGAATAGTGGTAAGAAATGAACGGATTATTACGCGTAAAGATGGGGCATTTATTCCTATTGAAATGAACACCAAAAAAATGCCTGACAATACCTACCAGGCAATAATAAGAGATATTACAGAGAGGCAGAAATCGGAGGAGCTGAAATTGAAAATAGAAAAATCAGAGTACGAAAACTTATTAAAATCAAAATTTATGGCCAATCTCAGCCATGAAATTCGAAATCCCTTAAACGCTATAATTGGACTCAACTCCTTAATTGCAAAAACCGGCTTAACACAAGAGCAGGAAAAATTTAATAATGCAATAGGCATATCATCAGGCAATTTATTGAATATCCTTAATGATATTCTTGATTTTTCAACAATAGAAGCCAATAAAATTGTACTGAATTTTTCAGATTTCAATATTAGATATGCGGCTGAAGAGGTTATGCAGATTTATGAAGCAAAGGCCATAGCTAAAAATATTACCCTGAGTCTAAGTGTTTCAAACGATATCCCTGAATTATTTAACACAGATCAAAATAAACTCAAACAGATAATAATAAATCTTTTGGGAAATGCTTTGAAATTTACTGCAAAAGGGGCAGTTGAACTTATAATTGAGTTAAGGCACAAAGAAAAAGATAATATTACCATTGAATTCACTGTAAAAGATACCGGTATAGGAATTGATCAAAGTGATTTTGATAAAATTTTTCAATCTTTCACTCAGCTTGATAGTTCAACAACAAAAACATATTCCGGAACAGGCCTCGGGCTTTCTATCTGTAAAAGCTATGTAGAAATGCTTGGGGGCAGTATTTGCTTTACAAGTATTTTAGGAGTTGGTTCTGAATTTAGTTTCGGCATTCCTCTCACAATTGGAAAATCCAAACAAATCGCTGCAGTTGAAACGCAGGGTACTGAAAATCCATTGCCAAAGGGAATACCGGGTATGCGGATTAATATCCTCGTTGCCGAAGACGATGGCATAAACAGGCTTTATCTTACAAGTTTTTTAAAATCGCAAAACTTCAATGTTGATAGTGCCGGCGATGGGTTTAAAGTCCTGGAACTATTCAATAAGAACAAGTATGATATTATTTTAATGGATTGCCAAATGCCTAAAATGGATGGATTTGAAGCTACAAGGAAAATAAGGGAATTCGAAAAGCTTAATAATTTAAATCATACATCTATAATTGCACTATCCGGATATAACAAGAGCGAAGTTTCTCAAAATGCAGGAACAGCAAAAATGGACGATTATATCATTAAGCCTATTAATGAAGCTGAATTATTAATAAAAATAAAGGATTTAATAAAGAATAAACAACCATATTTTAATTAGCCTGCTGCATTTTTGGACTTGTTTTTTAATTCCATGGCAAGCATTGCCTGGCTTTACTGGATAATTCTTTAGATACTTTTCAAAGCCATGCACCCTCGGGCTTAGGCAGAATTTAGGAACATAAATATGTCTAAAGCAGTAATACTCTAGTTCTAAACCCTGAATATTTCCTCCATTTTTAGAAATACCCAAAAAGAAAATTTAGCCTTTTGGTAATGATACCCCCTATAATTTGAGTCTAATTTATATAAATACATAATAA
>CAISYK010000014.1 GCA_903889605.1 uncultured Bacteroidota bacterium | reverse complement strand
GCTCGTGGCGTTTGGTATACACCTGCACCAGTTGTAAATTTTATTGTTCGGGCAGTTGATGATATTTTAAAAACCGAATTTGATTTGCCCAACGGGCTTGCAGACAACAGCAAAACAAAAATAAAAGTTGATGTACAAGGCAAAAAAATAGAGCAGGAAGTTCACAAGGTTCAAATACTTGACCCTGCCACGGGCACAGGAACTTTTTTAGCCGAAGTAATAAAACATATTCATAAAAAGTTTGAAGGGCAAAAAGGAATTTGGAGCAATTATGTTGAAACACATTTACTGCCCCGCCTCAATGGTTTTGAGCTGCTGATGGCAAGTTATGCAATGGCACACCTTAAATTAGATTTGCTGTTAACTGAAACAGGCTACAAACCCACCAAAGACCAACGTTTTAGAGTTTATCTTACCAATAGTTTAGAAGAACACCACCAGGACACAGGAACTCTTTTTGCAAATTGGTTGAGTACAGAAGCCAACGAAGCAAACCACATAAAAAGAGATACTCCCGTAATGTGTATTATTGGAAACCCGCCATACAGCGGAGAAAGCTCTAATAAAGGCGAATGGATTATGAGCCTGATGGAAGATTACAAAAAAGAACCAGGCGGAAAAGAAAAATTGAAAGAAAGAAACCCCAAATGGATAAATGACGATTATGTTAAGTTTTTGCGCTACGGACAGCATTTCATTGAAAAAAATGGAAGCGGCGTTTTGGCTTTTATCAATCCTCACGGTTTTTTAGACAATCCTACTTTTCGTGGTATGCGTTGGAATTTACTAAAAACGTATGACAAAATTTATACAATAGATTTACACGGCAATAGTACTAAAAAAGAAGTTTCGCCTGATGGAACAGCCGATGTCAATGTTTTTGACATTATGCAAGGCGTCTCAATAAACATCTTTGTAAAAACAGGAAAGAAAAAAGCTAATGAATTAGGCAAAGTGTTTCATTATGATTTGTTTGGAAAAAGAGAAATTAAATATGATTTCCTAATTGACAACTCTCTCAAAACTATTCCTTATAAAGAGATTTCCAATATTGCTCCAAACTATTTTTTTGCAAATAAAAATTTTGAAGAGCAAAAAAGCTATGACATTGGATTTTCATTTAACGATTTATTTCTAGTCAATGGAGTTGGAATGACTACTGCTCATGATGAATTTGTGATAAAGGATAAAAAAGATGAACTGTTAGGGTTTTATAAAAATTTTCAAAATTCACCAAGAGACGCTAAATACCTTCATAAAGAATTTGATGTAAAAGAAAAAAATGGTTGGAATATTTTAGACGGTTATGATAACATAAAAGATGTTTCAGATTTATCGAAATTTATCAAACCTATTGAATACAGGCCATTTGATAATAAATATATATTCTATGAAGATAAATTGGTATGGCGAACTGTACGTAAAGTAATGCATCATTTTTTATCTGGTAAAAATATCGGATTAGTTATTGGTCGCCAAGGACAAGTTGTTGGTTCAATGCCTTGGAATTTATCATTTATAACAAATTCAATAACCGACTTTAATTTATATTATAGAGGCGGTGGTGTTCTTTTCCCTTTATATCTATACCCCCTAACCAACGGGCAACAAACTATAAGTCAAACATCAGAAAGAACCCCAAACCTAAACACAGAAATTGTAAAGCAAATAGCCGATAAATTAGGTTTAACTTTTACCAACGAAAAAGACACTTCGGCTCCGCTCAGTGTGACACCTATTAATTTTGCACCTATAGATATTTTAGATTACATCTATGCAGTTTTACATTCACCAACGTACAGGGAGAAATACAAAGAATTTTTGAAAATTGATTTTCCGAGAGTGCCGTATCCAAAAGACAAAGAAATATTTTGGCAATTAGTAAAATTAGGCGGAGAAATACGGCAAATACATTTATTGGAAAGTCCAATCGTAGAAAAATATATTACACAATATCCAATAGACGGAAACAATGCAGTAACAATGCCAAAATACTTTCCAATTCCTAAAAATGAAATCACAGGAGTATTACAAGGCAATGTTTATATTAACGAAACACAATATTTTGCAAATGTACCGCTTACAGCTTGGAGTTTTTATATCGGAGGTTATCAGCCGGCACAAAAATGGCTGAAAGACCGCAAGGAAAGGAAATTGGAGTTTGATGATATTCTGCACTATCAAAAAATTATTGTTGCGTTATCTGAAACAGACAGGTTAATGAAGGAAATTGATAAAATTAAAATTGAATAATTCACAATGCATTTGATAGAATGCAAGATGCAGGCATAAATATTTTTGTAAAAAAGAAAAAACAATTGGTTCTATGACGTTTTGAATGGGTAAAATTGCCACGATCTTTAGGTCGTGGGTCGCTTTTATGAGTTTGGTATTGGCTTTAGCCAAAAATGCTTCAAAATCTATCAACACTATTGTATAAGACATACTGGTATTTGTCTTTGGCTAAAGCCGATCATTATATATTCTTACTCCACGACCTAAAGGTCGTGGCAATTGAACAATTTTGAAAAATTATTACTTCAAATTTGATTACCCATACTATCCGTTATAGAACTAAAATAAAAGACAAATACGAAACCTTAGACTGGATAATGTAAATAAAACAGCTAATCTATTTGCCTAATTTATATATGTTTATAATTAAAAAATAATCAACAAATCTCAAAAGCTGCGGGGTTTTTATTAAATTTGTTTTTAATCACAAAATGTAAAATTTCAATTTGAAAATAAATAAACAATGTCGTTTTTTAAGAAAAATAAAATGCCAACGCCATTTCTCGACTCCGCTCGAAATGACTACGGGCGATGTCCGTTCGAGCGGAGTCGAGAACTGCGGGATGGGATTGTTTAGAAATATAAACTTAACTACACGACATTGATCTATAAATACTAAATCCATTCAAATAATTTTAAAACATTTTGATGAGATAATTTTCAAATTATTGAATCCTTAAATAGATAAACCCAATAAAATGAGCACTAACACTATTGATAAAAGCAATGATTTGATAATGTCAAAACTTGCTGAGAATATTCTTGGATCTGATATAATTACACTAGCCGCTGCGGTAAACGAAAAAATCAAACAAGGAGAAAAAATATACAATCTTACTATAGGCGATTTTAATCCAAAAGTATTTCCGATTCCTGTTGAATTAAAACAACTCATAATCAATGCATATGACGATGAACAGACTAATTATCCTGTCCCTGAGGGGATGGCGGAGCTGCGTCAGTCAGTATCAAGATTATTGAAAGAGAGAGGGAACTTAAATTACAAAACTGATGAGATTGTTATTGCCGGCGGTGCAAGGCCTGTTATTTATTCGGCATTCCGCGCTTTAGTTGATGAAGGCGATACAGTTGTTTTTCCTGTTCCTTCCTGGAATAACAGCCATTATACTTATTTGAACAAAGCTAAACAGGTGTTGGTTGAAACGTCTCCCTCAACCAAATTTATGCCCACAGCCGAGGATTTAAAACCTCACATAAGCTCTGCTAATTTAATAGTTTTATGTTCACCTTTAAATCCAACAGGAACTACATTCAGAAAAAAAGATTTAGAAGAAATATGTGACCTGATTTTGGCAGAAAACAGCATACGCACTGCCAAAGGTGCAAAACCAGTATATTTGATGTATGATCAAATATACTGGGCTCTTACACACGGAACTACAATACATTATAATCCTGTGAGCCTGCGCCCCGAAATGAAAAATTATACTGTTTTTATTGACGGTATTTCAAAATCGCTGGCAGCAACCGGAGTTCGTGTGGGTTGGTCGATGGGACCAAAAAAGATTATTGAGAAAATGAAATTGATTTTAACCCATGTAGGCGCCTGGGCTCCAAAACCAGAACAAGTAGCCGCTGCATTATATCTGAATGATTTAGATAATTATGATGCTTTTTTGGGCGGGATGAAAACAAAAATCAGCGATCGTTTGGATGGTTTTTACAAAGGTTTTCAAAGTTTAAAAGCGGAAGGATTTAATGTTGATGCAATTGCTCCTGAAGCAGCAATTTACCTGACTGTTCAGCTTGCACTTCACGGCCAAAAAACTATTGAAGGTACAGTCTTGAAAACTACACAAGATGTAACAAAATATATTCTGGATGAAGCGAAAGTAGGCATTGTTCCATTTTATGCATTTGGCGCTTCACGTGATTCAAATTGGTATCGTTTGTCGGTAGGAACTTGTAAAATGGAAGACGTTGAAGGCGCAATAGAAAATT
>CAISYK010000013.1 GCA_903889605.1 uncultured Bacteroidota bacterium | reverse complement strand
TGTGTTCTACTCCAAAACTAGGAATGATTTCATACTCTACAACGGGCTGAATATCAGCAGTATTTATTTTCGTAATAATCGATGGTAATGTATTAGCTTCAGCATGCGCATAATTTTGCACCAACGCAAAAAACAACATTGCAAATGCAAACGTAAAAAATCATGTCAAAAGTACTATCCTGATACGTTGTCCCACGATAATTTTACATACAATAAAATAAGTCAGCTAGTATATAGTTAATTCATTTTGATTTTCAAAGTTATTTACGTCTCAATTAAAAAAACTCCCAACAACACGTCAGGAGATTTGAAAACTAAGAGTTTAAATGATTTTTGAAACAAGTGTCCATAATTCTTCATGAATATCTCTTTTTTCTCCACCAACATAGTCTCTGCTACCTTTTTTGTCAACTAATTGTTGACCTATTTCTACAGGCATATACAACAAAATAGTTGCATCAGGTTTTGGAATATCAAAAATTCCATATTCTAGATTTTCAAGCCATATAAGAAATTTATCAACCTCAGAAATTTCTTTAATTTTCCCAGCTTGATGTCCCATATTAGCAGAGACATATCTATTACTGATAACAATTTTACCTTCTTCAAGTTGTTTCTTCATCTCAAATGAAGCAGCATATCTGTCACAAGCAAAAAAAATAGATGCTCTATATGCACCAACATCTTCTGCAGTACCAAATGCGCCAGTAAGATAATCATCAACAAGTGTAGCGCTTCTTTGTCCATGTCTTGGAAAATCAGCCATAGCAACAGCATGTCCTTCAGCCTCTAATCTTTTGACAAGAAGTTGAGTTTGTGTGCCTTTACCACTACCATCAGTTCCATCAATAACGATAAATTTTCCTTTCATAAAATTTTGTTTTAAAGTAAATAATTGAGACACAATAAAAAACCTGATTTTTTTGAAGGTTTTTATGATGTCGAAATTATAGTTTACTACACAATTTCTCATTAAAATAAGACGCCGAAAATCTCCAAAAGAGATTTTAATCCCGCCTTGCGGGACAAGCTGTCGAATTTATATATCCAGCAAAGCTCTTGTCCTTTGCGTAGTCAAAGGAGAATAGGAATTTTTAGAAATTCCTATGTGATTAATCAAAAGGTCCTTGAACCTTACCCGTTGCTGGATTTATTTGTTGTACAACAACTTTCATAGTCTTAGATCAGACAATGGAAGTTTTTTTTGTATCAGTCATATTTAGAGATGCAATAATAGTTGAAATTTCAATTAATCTTTCATCAACATGATTAATATTTTCATGACTAGGATATTCATTTTTTATATAAGAATATTGTTTATACGCTTGTGGATAGTTTCAAACAGAAAAATACATATCGGCTTTTTTTATTAAAAATTCGAATGAATCAATTTTTACAGTAGCAGTTTTTGATTGATTGTTTGAACATAATAATTTTAATTTTTCTTTAAAAATATTTTGTAATGTTTTCAAAAATGAGATACACCATATGTAAGAATTATGATTAGATACCATAAAATTTAAGGGAGAATTATCTCTAAAAAGAGAGTTTAATTCCAGGAGTATTTCATTGATCTTATATTGATCAACAATATGATTATAACGTTTAGGATCAGAAAGAAATTCTACTATTGCTTGATCAAATTTGATACCTTTCATTTTTAATAATTTTTTTAAGTGAGCAAGATATCCATTGATTACAATAAGATAATGTTTGTCAGAATGTGTATCTATAGAAGGATATTTAGAAATGGTTTTTTGAGGTGTAATGACAAATGTATCAAAATTCTTTTGAAGCAAAACATTAATATTTTTTTGTACTGTTG
>CAISYK010000012.1 GCA_903889605.1 uncultured Bacteroidota bacterium | reverse complement strand
TGAAGAGCAAGTGAAACTGCACAAGGGTCGCCGTCGCATTCTTCAATACCATCGGTAATCAAAATAATGATATTTTTCACCATAGAACTTGATGGTGTTGGAAAATCATCAGCGCATTTTTCAAGTGTATATGCTATAGGAGTGGTGCCTTTAGGAACAATAGTTTTAAGTTTGGCCTTAATAGCATTAGTATTGTCTTTACCAAACGGCACTTCTAATTTTGTATCGGTACAGCTGCGCTGAGGGCGGAGCGGAACCTGGTGTCCATAAACACGGAAAGCCAACTCTAAATTTTCAGTACCTTTTATACTATCTAAAAACTCGCTTAATAATTTTTTAGATAAGTCCATTTTCATACCGCTCTGCCATAGGCCATACATGCTGAATGAAGCGTCAAAAACAAATAATATACGTGTTAATGGCTGTGGGTGATCGCTCTTATTTTGACCTTTTAATGGGAACCAAGAGACAAAAAGCAAAAGGCAAATCAAAGCCCCTTTCTTAATCTCTCCCAAACAGAGAGAGAGTAGTAGTGAGTAAATATATTTAAAATGCTTTATCAATATGTTTGGTAATTAATGGGAATTTTCTTTATATGAAGTATCCTCCCCTTCGGGGAGGTCAGGAGGGGCTTTTTAATAATCCCCAAGAGTTTCGGCATTCTGAATTAAAGCATTTGCCAATTGCTCATTGTTGGGAGCAACTCCATGCCATTTATGACTTCCCATCATGAAATCAACACCATTTCCCATTTCAGTTTTCATTAAAATCATTACCGGTTTTCCTTTGCCTGTATGTTTTTTTGCTGTTTGTAGAGTTTCTATAACATTAGCTAAAATATTTCCATTCATAGAAAGGACATCCCAGCCAAAAGCTTCCCATTTGGCTTTTAAATCTCCCATAGGCAGAACCTGATCGGTGGAGCCATCAATTTGCTGCCCGTTTGCATCAACAGTAGCAATAATATTATCAACTTTCCTGCCTGCAGCATACATAGCAGCTTCCCAAATTTGGCCTTCCTGCAACTCACCATCACCATGCAAAGTGTATACTAAGCTGTTATCTTTATTCATTTTTTTAGCTAATGCCGCACCAATAGCAACAGATAAGCCTTGTCCTAATGATCCCGAAGCAATCCGCACGCCAGGCAGGCCTTCATGAGTTGTAGGATGGCCTTGTAAACGAGTATTTAATTTACGAAATGTGGAGAGTTCTTCTACCGGAAAATAACCTGACCGGGCCAAAACACTATAAAAAACAGATGAAAGGTGGCCATTTGAAAGGAAAAATAAATCTTCCCCTATTCCGTCCATGCTGAATTTTTTCGGATTGTGTTTCATTACGTCAAAGTAAAGTGAAACAAAAAATTCTGTACATCCCAATGAAGCGCCTGGATGTCCTGAATTTACCGCATGAATCATTCTAACAATATCCCTGCGGACCTGCGGACAAACTTTTTCTAATTCTGATAATGAAGCCATATTTTTTATAATTGATTTTAAAAAAATTAAAAAATTCAGATCAAGTGTTTAATAAGTATTATTCCTTAGTATTAATGTGCCTGCCATATTTAACCCCGCACTTTTTAAGAGAAAGAACTCAGAAAGCAACGATAATTAAACAAATAAATTTCATTAAAGCAGACCGTTTATATATCTATTTTAGAATTAATTTGGTCAAAAGTATCTCTTTTTATGGGTTTTGAGGGTTTTGTTGAAAATATTAATTTATTGTTGAAAACTCAATTTTAATAAGCTGCTGCAGTATTTATTAAATGGCATATTTTGGTATCTTTGCAGGCTGAAACAAAAGGAAAGTTGGACAAGCAGATAAATAGACAATTATTTATTCTTCAAAATTTAAAAGCCAAATATCCAATTCATTAAACATCTAATTTATAAACATGGCATTACAGTGTGGTATTGTGGGATTACCCAACGTTGGGAAATCAACTCTTTTTAATTGCTTATCAAATGCAAAAGCGCAGGCAGCAAACTTTCCGTTTTGTACAATTGAACCAAATATTGGGGTAATTACTGTTCCAGATGAACGGCTTTCAGCGCTCGAAAAACTTGTAAAACCAGAACGTGTAGTTCCTACAACGGTTGAGATTGTTGATATTG
>CAISYK010000011.1 GCA_903889605.1 uncultured Bacteroidota bacterium | reverse complement strand
TCGCGCTTTCGAGGTCAGTAGATTTTGTCACTAAATATTCAAAGAACTCAATAAAAGCGTTTTTTTGCCTTAGCACTTCATTGAGCTCTCCGATGTTTTCAGCAATATTTTCAAATGCCTCCGTTTTTCGCTCATTACGGCCTTGTATTATTTTTTTATCAAGACTGTTTTTTTCTAATTCCTTGTCTGGATTTTCTGTGTCATTGTAGTAGCGTCCCCATACCATTTTTGATAGGTCTGTATTTGATAAAAATTCTTTTTCTTTCATTTTTTTTATAATTTTTGGTTATTTATTGATTTGGTTTCCTATTTACTATTTGCTATTCACTATTTACTCTTTAATAAGAAGTGCTTGAAAAATCATCATGTTCATCACCATTTCCTTCTATTGTTTCATCATCATTTCCTTGTACTGTTTCTTCTTCCTCTGTTCCCTGAATACTTTTTTGGTATTCAGTTCCACTTTGCTGAATTTGTTTTTCTAAATGGTCAAGGGCGGAAAAATCCAGTTCTTTGTTTTGGTCGGGGTAAGTGAAGTATTGTATTGCACCAACACCGTTTGTACTTGCTTTTTTCGGAACAGCATCTTTCTTTTTAATTATTTTATCCAAAAACAATTTTGATGCGAGACTGTCTTTAAAGCCCATTACACGGGCTTTCACATCTTCGGCACTAAAACCGTCAACCCCTTGAGTAGTGCCTGCGGCTGTGCTGAATCCGCTTGATGCCATCATGCCGATTCCGAATGTGCTCAGCGATGGTTTGTTTGCGAAATGTCCGTATCCTGTAACGCCTGCACCGATTAACAAGGCGGGTTTGCCGATAACAGCTCCGGCAATACCGCCTCCGATTACACCGATAAGTAAATCTTTTCCGGTTTCTATTGCACTGTATTTTACTTTTGCTGCTGTCGTTTTATGTCCGGTATCTGTACCGTTCAAAGCACGTTTTCTTTTGTTTTTGTTTTTTCTTTTTCTTTTCATTTTTTTGATTTTTTATTTTTAATGATTCCGTTAATTACAGTAAGGCGATTGGAGCTTTATGATGTTTGTGTTTTGATTTGCTTTTCCCTTTTTTATGTTTCTTGTGATACACACCCGATAAACCTTTTGATTTATGTTTCTTTTTTGTAAAGTGCTTTACTGCTAACACTCCCACCACTGCGACACCAAGTGCAGCTGCTCCTGCCTGCATCGGATGCTCTGTTACCCACGTTTTTGCTTTTTCTAAAAATCCGCCTGTATCAGTTCCGCTTCCTGCATCCGTACTGTCGCTTGTTCCTGCCGGATTTAGTTTCATTAATTTCTTTGAACCTCCGCTTCCTGCACCAGCCGTATCCTCCACATCCACTTTGTCAGATGCCGCACCTTCTTCGCCTGCCGGTGCATCTGTGCCGTCTTTTTTCATTCCTCCGATTTGTTTTATAAGCCCTGCAATTATTGCCAATGCACTTGAAGCGGCTGCTATGGCTGTTGCTGTTACAAAGCCCAAACCGTTCAATCCTTCAACTGCCTCATCATCGTAAATGCCGGATAATAAAGCATTCAAAGGTGTGTTCTCATCATAGGGTTCTGCATCGGCAGTCATTCCTAAACCGCTTACTTCATGGTCTGCATTTCCTTTTCCGGTAAGGATTGCTTTTTTAAGGTTTTCTTTTAGACCGCCTCCGCCATAAAAAACATTTTCCAATTTTGTTAAAATGCTTCGCAGTTTATTGAGTTTGTCTATATCTAAACTTTTGGCTTTTGCCTGTTCATCGGTTAAGTAGGCGTACCGGATACGACCTGCAATTTTCATCAAATTGAGTTTCATTGAAGCTAACACACCTAACCGAAGCAAGCCGTTGTGGTTGCCATAGACATCAAAAAAATAGGAACCGATTACCTTGTTCATACCCACTCAGGGAAAACACCTACCCGCTATGAAGCTCTTGAATGGGCGCATATGGTTC
>CAISYK010000010.1 GCA_903889605.1 uncultured Bacteroidota bacterium | reverse complement strand
TTTTTCATATATTTGTATAATGCAGTAAAAAATATAAAATAAAATTAACAATAAAAAATAAAAAGTCGAATGAAAAAACATTTACTTATTGGGATTGCAATCGGTATCGGAGGAATGAGCATAGCACAAAACTCATCAAGCAATGGCGGAAAAATTGTACCCAAACTAAAATCATCAATTGCAAACAAGGCTGTTCATTACAACAAGCAAATGCTTGATTCCGGTTCACCTTCTTTTCAAGCAGCTGTGCATGCTGCAAATTATCATCAGCAGAATACTTCTGGTTCTAGAGCTGCGACATCTACTGTTATAGGGACATCCATGTATGATATGCAAACCAATGCCTCTGTATGTAATCGTATTGAATTAAATTCAGATGGTACTATTTCTGCAGCATGGACTATGGCTCATGATGCCGATGCTCCGTCATCTCCGAGCAGAGGTACAGGGTACAATTATTTTGACGGAACAAACTGGGGTACTGCACCATTAACACGTATTGAAAATATTCGCTGCGGCTGGCCTAATATTGGTGTTACAGCTTCAGGCGGTGAAGTAATTGTATCGCATGAAGCAACTTCAGGGGTAGGAAACCTCCATGTTTTAAGACGTCCCGTAAAAGGAACCGGAGGATGGAAAGATACCACTCTTGGTTATCCTGATGTATGGCCTCGTATGGTTATCGGCGGAGCCAATGGAAAGACTATCCATGTTATTTCACAAACTACAGGAGCTTCAACTTCAGGAAACCCTCCTTTTCACGGACAAGATGGAGCAGTTGCCTATTCACGTTCACTTGACGGAGGCAACACATGGGATAAATGGCATACAGTTATTCCTCAGATAGACTCATCCTTTTATTTAGGTTTTGGAGGTGATTCTTATGCAATTGATGCAAGAGGCGATACAATTGCAATTGTTGTCGGAGGTTTTGATGTGGATGTAGTTTTACTTAAATCAATTGACAATGGCACGACATGGACCAAAACAATTGTAAAACAATTTCCAATTCCAATGTATAATTCAGCTACTATGATCACTGATGCAGACGGCGATCAGGTTGCTGATACCCTTGAAACAAATGATGCTTCGGTTGCTGTTTTGCTTGATAATCAAGGAAAAGCACATGTATGGTACGGCAGAATGAAGGTGCTTTGCGAAACCCCAGGAACAGGATCTGGCGCCGGCCTATCTCTTTTTCCAGGAACAAGCGGATTAAACTATTGGAATGAAAGTATGGCGATGCCTGGCACTTGTGCATTTCCCCGGGATATTGATGGAAATGGAACATTAGATGTTGCTGATTACGGAACCTACTATTTATCTTTAACATCAATGCCGAGTGCTGGTATCGATGATTTAGGCCGCATCTACCTTTCTTATGCAGGTATTTACGAAGGTATTGCTGATGGCGGAACAGTAGCCGGCGGAAAAAGTTATCGTCATACTTATCTGCTTAGGTCAAGCGATGACGGAGCGACTTGGTGCGGACCGATTGATGTCGTAGATCCGGATAATTCAGCTGCGTATGATTATTTTGAAGGTGTATACGGCGCAATTTCTAGACATATAGACAGTAATGTACATTTAATATATCAAAGAGATTCCAGTCCGGGACATGGATTATCAGGAACTCCTGCTGGCTCCACTGATCCTCAGAGCGGAAATGAATCTGAAATAGTTTATGTTGAAATGCCTATTACGGATTTCGATGCTTTGCCTTGCGACAGTCTTGTTTTTGATGGTTCTAATTCAAACGTTGGCATAAAAGAAAATAAAGAAAATTTGAATTATGTAAGTCTTTATCCTAATCCTGCAGCAAATTCGGTTAACATATTAATTAATTTGAGTGTTTCCGCGAAAGTTGATGTGAAAATATTCAGTATGATAGGGCAGGAGATAAGCAATTTCGAAAAGGAATTACCTTCAGGAAGCAATTCATTAAATATTAATCTTGCAAATTATAAGGCAGGAATTTATTTTGTTAAATCAACAATTCAAGGAAAAATTGTTACTAATAAGTTAGTGATTGAATAAATTGATGCCTCATTTATATAAAAAAAACTCCCTGTTCATCAGGGAGTTTTTTTTTATACTCATAAGTAAAATTTACCTCAAATCTTCTACTGACATTCCTGGATGTGCTTTTTGGTTAAATGTAAAGTCCGTATCAGGGATTTCGCTGTTGCCGGTAAAAGATTTTATTGTAAATGTTTGAACTGTACCATCCTTCATCATCATTTTTACACTGATAATTTGTTTTTTTACTTTATCGATATTCAATTTAATTGTATGAAATTTTTGCTTATCTGGATTTTCAGGAAATAAGCTTACCGTTTGCGATGCAGCATCTTCTTCATCAAATTTATATTTATAGCCTTTTTCATACATAGTAAAAATAGTGGAAGGATTTAACGCATCATTATCAACATCCATATCCTTAATTATTACTTCATTTGCGTCTTTTACAAAATCCCAAACTGTTTTACCATCACAATAAATTTCATGACCAGGAATTACTAATTTGTATTTAGATCCTTTTGTTTCAAGTTTAGAATCCTGAGAATCTTTACTCTTGTCCTTTTTTTCCAGGGTTTTGGTAAACTCAGCTTTAATGGTTGTGTATGCTTTTGTTTTCAGACTTAATTCATCCAAAATTTTCTTTGCTTTAATATCAACTTGCGCAGAAGCTGTTAAATAGCCTAAAGCCATCATTGCGATAAGTGTTGTTTTTTTTGCGAACATTTTTTTTATGTTTTTAGTTGTTATTGGTATTATTCAAAAACTGTTCCAAAGATAACATATCTTTAATTAATACTTCCCGTGCTTTTGAACCTTCAAAACGGCCGAGTATTCCCGCTGCTTCAAGCTGATCTACAATACGGCCCGCACGGTTATATCCCAATTTTAATTTGCGCTGTATCAATGAAGTTGAACCTTGCTGGGTGGAAACTACAATTTCTGCGGCCTGGTTAAACATACTGTCGCGCTCAGATGGATCCATATCATCTTTTCCGCTTCCCTCACCGTTTTCATCAACATATTCAGGTAATAAATAGGCATCAGGGTAACCGCGCTGACTGCCTATAAATTCACAAATTTTTTCTACTTCCGGGGTATCAACAAAAGCGCACTGCAGCCTTATTAAGTCGTTGCCGGTTGACAAAAGCATGTCGCCCCTGCCTATCAATTGGTCTGCTCCGCCTGAATCTAAAATGGTGCGCGAATCAATCTTGGATGTAACTCGAAAAGCAATACGGGCAGGGAAGTTTGCTTTGATTGTACCTGTAATAATGTTTACTGAAGGCCTTTGGGTTGCAATTACAAGGTGAATGCCTACCGCACGTGCAAGCTGTGCTATTCTTGCAATTGGGGCTTCTACTTCTTTTCCGGCTGTCATGATTAAATCCGCAAACTCATCAATTACTAAAACAATGTATGGTAAAAATTTATGTCCGTTATTGGGATTTAATTTACGAGAGATAAATTTAGCGTTGTATTCTTTAATATTACGCACCTGTGCTTCTTTCAGCAGATCGTAACGCTGATCCATTTCAATGCATAATGAACTGAGTGTATGGACAACTTTTTTTGTATCAGTAATAATTGCATCAGCACTGTCTGGAAGTTTTGCCAGGAAATGTCTTTCAATTTTATTGAATAATGTAAGCTCTACTTTTTTAGGATCAACCAATACAAATTTAATCTGCGAAGGATGTTTCTTGTATAACAACGAAACCAATATTGCATTTAATCCTACTGATTTACCTTGACCAGTAGCCCCTGCCATAAGTAAATGCGGCATTTTTGCCAAATCAAAAATAAAAGTTTCATTGCTTATGGTTTTCCCTAAAGCTATAGGCAGATCCATTTGAGTGTTCTGAAATTTATCAGAAGCTATGAGTGCGCGCATTGGAACCATTTCTGCATGTTGGTTAGGCACTTCTATACCAATAGTTCCTTTGCCAGGTATCGGCGCAATGATACGTATACCAAGTGCTGAAAGGCTTAATGCTATGTCATCTTCAAGGTTTTTAATTTTTGAAATGCGTACACCTGCTGCCGGAATAATTTCATACAAAGTAACTGTTGGGCCTACTGTAGCTTTTATTTTTTGAATTTCAATGCCGTAATCGCCAAGTGTTTTAAGAATCCTGTCTTTATTAGCATTCAGCTCTTCTGTGTTAATTACTATGTCTTTGGAGCCGCCGTAATTTTCCAATAAATCAATAGGGGGAAATTGGTAGGATGATAAATCCAATGTTGGATCATACTCACCAACTTGTGCAATCAAAGCTTCACTAATTTTTTCGGGGCTTAATTCTTCTTCTTTATTTTCTCTACTTACTACGGAAAACTGCACATCACTATCATCAGATGTCAATAAAATTTCTTCTTTAACGGAAGGTTTTTCAATATCTTCAACAATATCGTGCTGCTCATTGTTGGTAATGAAAAAATCATCATCTTTATTTGCTGCCCCTATCGTTTCCTTCTCTTTTTCTTCTTCTTTAAACTTATTGACTAAGTCTTTTTTATCTTCATTTTCAAGAGCTGGTTCCGGTTCAATGATATTTATATTTGTTACCGGCTTTTTTTTACTT
>CAISYK010000009.1 GCA_903889605.1 uncultured Bacteroidota bacterium | reverse complement strand
GTGTTTGAGGACTGTAGGGTGTTACGACCGCAGGGTTTTTAAAACTTCACTTTCAGGCCTGCGTGTTTGAGGACTGTAGGGTGTTACGACCGCAGGGTTTTTAAAACTTCACTTTCAGACCTGCGTGTTTGAGGACTGTAGGGTGTTTCGACTGACAGAAAAATAACCCAAAAGAAAGAATGCCAAGCGCCCAACATCACCTAAATGATAAAGCCGTTTATAGTACGCTTCATAATTTCAGCACGCAATGAAAATAGGTCGTGTCAAAAACATTTCACAGCGGAAGAAAATTATTTTTTATTTGTTTTTGCCACTTGTAATTTCATAATTTTGTTTACGAAGTCGGCTTCATCATTTAGCTAATCGTTGGGCGCAAGTTTTTGAAAAAAAAATGAAAATGAAGAACTTAATAATTTTATTCTTATTTGGCTCAGCGGACATTTGCTTCGGACAAAAAGATTCAATTGCAGTACATAACATTGGAGTGTGTGCCGGTGGACTGAATTATAGGAGTGGCTATGGGGTTGTCTATTACGCACATTTCACTTATGAGAAGAGAAAAAGTTTTTTTGCATTTGGACCTGTAATTGGTCAAAAGCTCAGAATTAGTTGGGAGAATGATAGTTATCCTGTTTCAGGACAATATCGGCTAAATGGATTCCATTTTGTTTACCAATTAAATCCTTTCTCGAAAAAAAAGAGATTAGGCTTTTACTTTCAAAATGAATTTCTTTTCCATTATTATACTGACAAGGGAGTAGACAAGGTTTACGAAACTATTCAACATCAGTGGATACCTGCAATAAAATCATACAAATCTCACCAAACAGACATTTCAGACTATATTGGCTTTGGCTTTAAAGAGAAATTTCTAAAAAACTTCTACCTAAACCAAAGCCTTGGAATAGGAATTGGGGGTTCCTCCAGAGTAGCTGACTTTGGAGACATTAACTACAATCGGAACAATCAATATTATTGGGCAGGTTTAATGTTGAAAATAGGACTTGGGTATACTTTTGACAAAGCAAACAAATAAATGAAAAACTTAACGACATGTGTTTGCTGACTTATAGACAATTACGCAGAAAATAAATAAATACTAAACACCACGACCTGTGTTTGCTGACCTGTAGACAATTATGCAGAAAACATTAAATACAGAGCGTCACGGCCTGTGTTTGCTGACTTGTAGACAATTACGCAGAAAATAAATAACTAAAAAACGCCACGACCTGTGTTTGCCGACTTGTAGACAATTACACTGAAAAAAAATAAATACAAACCGGCACGACCTGTGTTTGCTGACTTGTAGACAATTACGCAAAAAAAAATAAATACAAAACGGCACGACCTGTGTTTGCAGACTTGTAGACAATTACGCAGAAAATATTAAATACATATTACGACTGTTATTTATTTTAAGAACTTTGTTTTACGACCATTATATTTTGACTTTTATCGAATTTGTAATTCGACTGAAAAGTAAACATGCGCCCAACATCACCTAAATGTTATAGCCGTTTATAGTAAGCTTCATCATTT
>CAISYK010000008.1 GCA_903889605.1 uncultured Bacteroidota bacterium | reverse complement strand
GATTCTAAAAAAGAACGCCATATAGCAACTTATAAAAGAAGTTAGAAAATTTTAAGTTAGAAAGTTGAAAGTTAGAAAGTTGAAAGTTGAAAGTTGAAAGTTAAGAACGATATTTTTTTTAAAAAAAGCAGTACAACTCATTGTGGAATATTTAAGCTCAATATAAAACTTTTGAACTTTAAACTTTCCAAATTAAACTAAAAAATAAATGGAAATAAAAACAGCACAATTCGTTTTAAGCAACACCGATGTTGCTAAATGCCCGGCACCAACCTTACCGGAATATGCTTTTATCGGCCGATCAAATGTGGGGAAATCATCGCTGATTAATATGTTATGCGATAGAAAGAATATGGCGAAAACATCAGGCAAGCCTGGTAAAACACAGCTTATAAATCATTTTATTATTAATGACAATTGGTATTTAGTGGATTTGCCTGGTTATGGATACGCCCAGGTGTCAAAAGACCAGAAAGAAAAATGGAATAAATTTATTGAACAATACATACTTAACCGTCAGAATTTAATGTGCATGATGGTACTTTTGGATTCGCGTATTCCTCAGCAGAAAGTTGATTTGGATTTTATGGATTGGCTTGGAGAGCATGAAATTCCTTTTGTTATGGTATTTACAAAAATTGATAAGCTTTCGAAAAAGAAATTCAATGATAACATAAATAGTTATAAAGAAGAAATGAGTAAGCATTGGGATGAATTACCTCAGTGTTTTTATACTTCAGCCGAAAAAAAGGATGGAAAAAAAGAATTGTTAACCTTTATTGGGGATGCAAATAAACTATTCAAAAAAAATAATATTTAATGGTTTCGTCTTTACAGATACCCGCATGTTGCCTGTCTAATGCCGTTCTATAGTTTCATTATAAATGCGAGTTTATAATATGCCGGACGATTATCAATAGATGATCCTGATCCAGCAGGGTCAGTTGTAAAAGTATGGTTGTGCGCCCCTTCTGTAGATGTCATAAAACCTCCTCTGGAAATCCCTGAAGCTCCTGCATCGTAGAATTCTGAACCTGCTGTCATCCCATTGTTCAGTTCAGCTGGCAGAGGATCAGAATAAAACACTCCTGAGGAATTAGGGCCATTTGTATGAAAATGAGCCCCATCAGAACTGGTACTTCCGCTGTGTGTATGTGCTGGCAGCTGAGCCGCACTGAGCGTATATGAATTGGTTCCGCCAGTGGAACCAGGATTTTCTGCCGTGTTTACGCTTAAAATAAACATATCTAATAAATTTGGAGTGCCCAAAGTCCCATCACATAATGCCCACCCAGCAGGAATGTTTGCAATTGTTCCGCTCCACATTACTATAATTCCGGCAGGCAGATTGGCGTTGCCGGTTGGGCCGATAACGCCGGAAGCCCCAGTTGATCCGACAGCACCTGTATAACCTGTTAATCCATTAACGCCTGTACCTCCAGTTGATCCTATAGAACCAGAAGCTCCAGTTAATCCAATTGCGCCGGTAAACCCTGTTGATCCTACAGCCCCTGTAGTCCCAGTTAACCCGTTTGCACCTGATGCGCCGGTTGATCCATATGTTCCTGTATTCCCAACAGTACCAGATGCTCCAGATACTCCCGTAGAGCCTGTGAAACCGGTAGAGCCAATAGCTCCTAAAACATTACAAAGTGAAATCCAGGAAGCTGTTTGACTTCTATAGAAAAGATAGCACATCGAATCCGTGTCAAATACCAATAAACTATTAGCAGGAGAAGCTATGGCAAGCCGCTGTAAAGCTGTTAGCCTTGGCACAAGAACCCCTTTGTTATTTGCAGGGCCTGCATCAATATCAAGCAGTGCGGATGGAGCAGGATTTAATGTTCCAATACCTACATTATTGCTTTGAGCAAATAGTTCATCCTTTGTTTCTATAAATAACAGCAGTGTAAATAATAAGGCATAGGTAATAATGTTTTTCATGGTTGTTAGGAATAAATAAGACACATAAAAATTAAAAAGCTTAAGCCTTTTTAACAATCAAATTCATTTTTTCTCCGAAATGCTGGGCAAAACTGCGCATTTCTTCTGATGCTTCCGTTTCTCCGGTAGCACGTTCAAAAGTATCTGCCATCGACAAAAGACTTTGGTGGTAAAACTGTTTCATTTCATCTATTTTCATGTCTTTGGTCCATAGATCAATACGTAAAGTATTATTTTCATCGGCATCCCAAAGAGAGATCATTACAGCTTTACTTATACTATTTTCAGCCTGATCAGAAGCACTCCAGTCAATTTTTTCGGGCAAATTATTTTCGTCAAGAGTAACAGTAAATATAATTTCAGATTTT
>CAISYK010000007.1 GCA_903889605.1 uncultured Bacteroidota bacterium | reverse complement strand
CGATTTCGTGAACAAAATTATAAAATTACAAGTGGCAAAAACAAATAAAAAATAATTTTCTTCCGCTGTGAAATGTTTTTGCCACGACCGATTTTCATTGCGAACTGAAGTGCTGAATGTTACTGTTAACGGCCTTTTCATTTAGGTGATGTTGGGCGCATGTTTACTTTTCTGTCGAATTACAAATTTGATAGAAGTCAAAATATAGCGGTCGTAAAACAAAGTTCGTAAAATAAATAACGGTCGTAATATGTATTTAATATTTTCAGCGTAATTGTCTACAAGTTAGCAAACACAGGTCTTGACGTTTAGTATTTATTTATTTTCAGCGTAATTGTCTACAAGTCAGCAAACACAGGTCGTGGCGTTTTGTACTGGCTTTTAACCAACAACTATATATGAATTTTCAACCCAAGTTTTACTCCAAATATTGGAATTACATATTGTTGAATCACACTTTCATTTCCTAAATGAGGAGGGGAATTAACATTATTACCACCAGAGCCATTCCACACTATTTCATAAGTATCAATATTCCTATTTCGCTCCCTCCAACCGATACCTGAATACACATTAAATAGCAATGAGAAATATTTATTGAAATGTAAATAACTATGTAACCCCCAAACAATATCACCCCCAAATACAGTTGCCTTTTCATTTCTCAAATATTCAACATTCGTATCTCCACCATCCCTGAATTTTTTATTGTTGTAATACATGTCTCTATAAATGAATTGAGTCCCAGCATAATAATCAAATGAACGCCTTTTCCTGAAAACATATGAGTAATTTATCCTGAAAACCTTTCCACTATAGACAGTACCGGGATAAACGTTTTGGGAAGGAGATAATACAAACACCTCAAAAACACGATTGTCAATTACTTTACCAATGCTAAAACCAAATGCATGATGTTTAAATGGGCTATAATCTAAATATAAAGAATGCTCATTGATACAAGCTTGAATTAGGTTATAAGAAATGCTAATTGATTTCAGGCTGTCTTTTGTAACCTTAGGTGTCAAATAGGTCTGTCCAAATGAGGACTCTACAATTAAAATTAGTGAAATTAAAATAGAAAAATTTTTCATTGTCGTGTTTTTTAATGCACAAAACTTGCTCAAAGGCCTCAAAAATTTCTGCTACAATATGTCCGGTCAAATTACACAATTCAGTCGGTGTACAAAAATAATTTCTAAAATATTTTTCCGATAAAAAAGTCATAAATAATGACTGCTTGTCTTTTTTTTGGAACTTGCGCCCAACGGCAAGCTAAGTGACGTGGCCGATTTCGTAAAACGAAATTATAAAATAACAGTGGCAAAAACCAAATAAAAAATAATTTTCTTCCGCTGCGAAATGTTTTTGCCACGACCTATTTTCATTGCGAGCTCAAATGATGAAACTGGCTATAAACCGCCATGTAACTTAGGTGATGTTAAGTGCCGTTATATTTTATTTTTTTCATTCCGTTACAGTCTACCAACTATTCATAACCACCCAGAATTCAAATT
>CAISYK010000006.1 GCA_903889605.1 uncultured Bacteroidota bacterium | reverse complement strand
TCTTCCTGCTCCATACCGCCATGAAAAATCCCATGCGCCAAACCTTTGTTCCATAATAAACCGCTTATCCGTTCAACAGCTTCCCGATGATTACAAAAAATCAGCGAAGCTTTATTGCCCAACATGCAGATCAATGAAAATAGAGTATCCAATTTATCTTTCCCATCAGCTTTAACTAATTTTAATTTTAATCCCTGCAGTTTGGCGGGAGTATTGCTTAAATAATTAAGTTCTATTGGGTCAGTTACCCCAGTAAATGAAGGAATTTCGTCCATTTTGGTTGCAGAAGTCAAAATACGTTTATTTAACTTTTTCAGCTGATCAATGATGAATGACATCTCGTCCTTAAAACCAAATTCCAATGATTTATCAAACTCATCTAATACCAATGTATTTACATTGTTGGTGTCAAAACTGCTGTGTCTTATATGAAATGCTATTCTTCCCGGCGTTCCGACAAGTACTGCCGGCGGGTGCTCAAAATTGTTTTTTTCAGTTTTTGTTGAATGTCCGCCGTAACAGCAGTTTACTTTAAAACCTGTACTCATTGATTTAAATACTGATTCAATCTGCAGAGCCAGTTCACGTGAAGGCACCAATATTAAAGCCTGTACACCTGTTTTTTCTTTATCTAAATTATTTAATAACGGCAGTAAAAAACCCAAAGTTTTTCCCGAACCCGTTGGAGAAAGAAGGATAATGTCATTTGACTTTTTAGCAGCTTCTATTGAAGCTAACTGCATTTTATTGAGTGAAGCAATCTTTAAATTATCCAGAACTTTTTGTATCATTATTGTTTTTATTGAAGCCTAAAGGTAAGGTATTTAGGAGTAAAGGTATTGGATTAATATATAGTTTTTATTTATGGCGTTTATAATAAATTAATTTGGGCATTCCCTTTTTTACTCATCCCCTTCCCTTCTCCAAATGGAGAGGGTGTTCAAAAGGACGGATTTAGGTTAAAAGGGGCGGGCTTGGATTTTATCATAAGCAATGCCAAAGGGCTTCAATCTTTTTATTTATTATTCACAAAAAGGATTAATGCTGCAATCTATATTGCAGCATTAATAATGAAATGCTGCATTAAATTATTTTTATGAAAATGAAATATACTTCACGTAACTTTATCATACAAAATGTTATAAAAAATGCATAAAAATAGTGCCGGAATCCTATTATTCCGCTTTCATAATAATTCATTGGAAGTCCTTTTGATTCACCCTGGCGGACCATATTTTGCAAAAAAAGATATTGGGGTGTGGTCTATCCCGAAAGGCGAGTTTCTGGAAGGTGAAAATCCTTTAGATGCTGCAAAGCGTGAATTTAAAGAAGAAATAGGTGTTGAAATTGAAGATACAGGTTTTATCGAATTATCCCCGATTGAACAAAAGAATAACAAAACTGTCTTTGCCTGGGCTCTGCAAGGTGATATAGATACATCCATTATTAAGAGCAATACATTTGAAATAGAGTGGCCTCCAAAATCAGGTATTAGGAGGTCTTTTCCGGAAGTTGATAAAGGTGAATGGTTTGATGCTGCAGCAGCGAAAATAAAAATTAACGAAAGACAGGTGGCTTTGATAGATGAACTTCTGAAAAAATTAAATCTTTAAAACTTTATTTAGATATTAATCTCTTGTCCTAAAACCTTCATATAAAGAGCTTCATACATGGGTAATATTTTTGCGATATCAAATTTTTGTGCCTGCTGATAAGCGTTGGCTTTAAACTGATTTAAAACAATATCATCTTTTAAAATGCTTACCGCATTGGCTGCCATATCTTCTATATCGCCCACATTACTCATATAACCAGAAAAGCCATTAACATTTACTTCTGGCAATCCCCCTGAATTGGTTGAAATTACAGGCACTTTGCTTGCCATAGCTTCCAGTGCAGCCAAACCAAAACTTTCCGTTTCAGAAGGCAGTAAAAACAGATCTGAAATACCTAATATATGTTCCGGATTAACAATATTTCCTAAATATTTAACATCAACATCACATTCCATTTTTCTGCATAGTTTTTCCATATTCCCTCTTTCAGGGCCATCGCCAACCAAAATTAACTTAGCAGGAATTACTTGCCTTACTTTAGCAAACACATGTAATACATCTTCAACGCGTTTTACCTTTCTAAAATTCGAGACATGAATCAGTATCCTTTCGCCGTTTGGAGCGTACATTTTTTTTCTGCATTTACCGCTTTCTGCAGCATGATCCTCCAAACAAATAAAATTTGGAATCACTTGAATTTCGTTCCTTACGTAGGGGAAGTTTTTATAAGTATCCTCTTTCAAACTTTCCGAAACTGCAGTTACTGCATCACTTTGATTTATTGCGAAAGTAATAACAGGTTCAAACGAAGGGTCTTTACCCACCAAAGTTATATCAGTGCCGTGCAGCGTAGTAATAAATGGAATATTTATACCCTGTGATGCCAGAATTTGCTTTGCCATATAGGCCGCTGATGCATGTGGAATAGCATAATGAACATGCAGCAGATCTAATTTCTCATATTTTACGACATCCACCAGTTTGCTTGATAATACAAGTTCATAAGGCGGATATTCAAACAGAGGGTAATCGGAGACCGACACTTCATGATAAAATAAATTTCCTGATAAAAAATCCAGGCGCACCGGCGGACTGTATGTAATAAAATGTACCTGATGTCCTTTGTCAGCAAGCGCCTTACCAAGCTCGGTTGCAACTACACCGCTGCCTCCGAATGTTGGATAACATACTATTCCTATTTTCATGATTTATATTTTTACCTTTAAACGGCTCTATGGACAATGAATATACAAAATGTATTTAATAATTATTACTGCATATTCTAGTTTTTATCTCCCGCAGCACAAATCATTTAACAGCTTCATAAATAATCTCCTGAATTTTATTTCTTATGCCTGATTTTGAAAGTTTATTTTCGTCTGCATCAGGGTAAACCCTGTTGGATAGAAAAATGTAAACCAACTGATTTGAAGGGTCTGCCCAGGCTAAAGTACCTGTAAAACCAGAATGTCCAAAACTCAGATATGAAACGCAGCTGCATACGGGACTATCTTTTTTAGGATTTGTTTCAGGTTTATCAAAACCAACAGCCCTGCGGTTATCCACGCAGTATTGACATTTAGTACATTCACTTATAGTTGCTGAATCGATATACCGCCTTCCTCCATACTCACCTTTATTCATGAACATCTGCATCATAACAGCTAAATCATTAGCATCCGAAAATAAACCTGCATGCCCGCCAACACCGCCAAGCATGGCTGCTCCCTGATCGTGTACATCTCCATGGATTAATTGTTTACGGAATTTCTTGTCCAATTCGGTAGGAATAATTCTGTCCAGATCAAATCTTTCGCGAGGTTTATACCCCATTGTGGATAGACCAAGAGGCATATAAAAATATTTTAACACATACCTTTCTTCCGGTACAAAGGTTTGTTTTTCTATAATTTTTTTAAGAAAATAATATCCAAGATCACTGTATACATACTTTCCGCTTTCTTTTACAGGCGACTCAATAATCTGTTTATAAATTGAGTCTTCATAATTTTTATTAATGAATAAATTATCGGCAACTCGTTTGGGATAGTCATCATTTCTAACTTTATTATATATACCAGGTTTGTATTCGCCTTTCTCCATAGTTTTCATCCAAAACGGAATCCAATCTCTCAAACCTGCTTGATGAGTCATCATTTCACGCAATATGATATTTTGTTTGTTGCTTCCTGCCAGCTGCGGCAGATAATAGCCTAAACGTTCATCCAGATTTATTTTTTTCTCATCTATCAATTTCATTATAGAAGCTGTGGTTGCAGCAACTTTAGTGATTGAAGCTAAATCATATATGTCATCATTTTTAACTTTTATTTTATTTTCATAGGTATGATATCCAAAAGATTTCTGATAAATTACTTTACCATTTTTAGCAACTAAAATCTGACAGCCAGGATAAACTTTTTCTTTTATCCCTTTTAATGCAATGCTGTCAATTTTAGACAATACTATTGAATTGGCACCTGCATCTTCAGGAATAGTATATTTAAAACGAATAGCTTTAGTATCAATTCCTGTACCAGCAGTAAAATAAGGGTTTGGAGTAATTGGTAATTTCCCTGAAGCGCCTATACCGCCGAATATTAATTGTGCTGAATAACTTTCACTGAAATCATTGTCTTCATAACTCATTATTACACCATCAGCGTACTGCAGACTGTCCATTTTTGCAAGGATATAAGGATTAGCGGCCACGTTCACAATTACTTTTGATTGTTTCATCACCGCCTTAAGCATTGCCATGACTTGCGGTGTTAAACCGAAATCTTTATCAGGCTTATTGTTTGTATTGTTGATATCAATAATCACAAGGTTATACTTTTTTAAGGCGTTCAATACGGTATCATAGGCTGCACGTTTCGCCTCTTTATCAATTCCAAAATGTTTTATCGGAGAATAATTCGAAAGTGTTTGCTGAAACAAATTCAATTCCTTATAACCCAATGATAATGATGCTATCCGCAGGGTATCTAAATTTTGAAGCGGAATGATATTGTTTTTATTTTTCAGTAATGTTATGGAAGCCTCTGTTAATTTACGATTGATAAGTTCTGCATCAGGCGTATTCAAATCATTATATAGGTTTTTTATTTTGACAGCTTTGTAATGATTTAATCCGGCCCATTGTTTGGCCAGCAAAATTTTCATGCATCGTTTATCAATTTCTTCCTGAGAAATATAACCGCTGTCAATTGCGGATTTTATTTGTTTTATTGCGGTAGGCACATCCTCAGGAAAAAGCAGCACATCATTTCCTGCTATCAATGCTTTAACATCAACTTCACCAGGTTTATAAAATTTGCTGACGCCTTTCATATTCAAAGCGTCTGTAAATACAAGTCCTTTAAAGCCAAGTGTATCTTTAAGTAAATCTGTTACTACTTTTTTTGAGAGCGTAGATGCCTGGTTTAAGGTAGAATCCAATGCTGGAATGTATAAATGCGCAACCATCATACTTCCTAGCCCTTGTGCAATTAATTGTTTAAAGGGGTATAACTCAAGCGTATCCAGTCTCTCCCTGGATGATTTTACAGTAGGAAGTGTTTTATGCGAATCGCTGTCTGTATCACCATGTCCTGGGAAATGTTTAGCATTTGCCAGCACCCCGTTATCCTGCATTCCTTTCATATACATAGCCGCTTTTCGGGCAACATTGTATTTATCTTCACCGAAAGAACGGTTACTGATAACGGGATTCAAAGGATTGTTATTTACATCAGCCACAGGAGCAAAATTTATCTGCATTCCTAAACGTTTGCACTGACGGGCTATTTCGGCTCCCATCTCATATATCAGGCTCTCATTTTGAATTGCGCCCAATGTCATCTGACGCGGAAACTTGGTGGTGCTGTCCAAACGCATCGCCAAGCCCCATTCTGCATCAATAGCAACAAATAATGGGACTTTTGAACAACATTGGTAACAGTTTGTAAGCCTGGCCTGGCGTAAAGGTCCGCCTTGAAAAAATATCAAGCCGCCAATTTTATACTGCTCCACTAATTTTTTTATTTCTTTTACGTGAGTTTTATCTTTATTAGAATATGCCGCAACCATAAAAAGCTGGGCAATCCGCTCTTCGGATGTTAAAGATTTAAAAACCGAATCAGCCCAGCGTGTTTCAGTCATATAAAATGGAGGATCCTGCTTTGATTTTTTAAGAGCATCGCGCCAAGCTTCAGGGCTATAAGGGATCTTAGACTTAACAGGTAATTTTTCTGAAATAGTATTTGCAGAAGCTGGTTTGTTAAACTCTGCAGCTGAAAGTTCAGGTATGAACTTAATAAAGCCTAAGGAAATAAGAATTGAAACTAACAGAATATAGAATATATTTTTTTTCATTAACAAACATTAATTAAACAAATTAAAACGAAAGAAATTCTTGCTAAAATTAAGTGCAAAAGAGCTTTAATTATTGGCTGCCAGTTTTAATTATTAACGAAAGGATGTTGATGAGTGTGTATTTATGAATAATTAACAATTTAATAATTTTAACAATAGGCAATTTTGCCAAATAACTATGTAATATGGGAATATTTGTAATTATAGTTCGAAACTACGATCAGTAAAATTTATACCTATTAACCTGAGTTCGATTGTTAATTTAGGCTAAAGCC
>CAISYK010000005.1 GCA_903889605.1 uncultured Bacteroidota bacterium | reverse complement strand
GAAATTTTTAAAGGTGAAGTCAGTTCAAAGATACTAACAGGAATTTATAGTGATGACATTAAATATGATATAAATAGCTGTGCCTTTTTCCCAGGACAAAAAGGTGAATATCTACTTTATTTAAAAGAAATTAAAAATGATAATCATACATATTATTATACTGATCATTGTTTAGCAAATAGAACTATAGATTTGAAAGATTGCCCTGTAATGCTAATTCAATTTGATAAAAGTGAATTAATCACAGAAACAGAGAATTGGATAGCAAAATTGAGGAATAAATAATGATAAACTGCTGCCAACGAGCCGTTAGCCGGCGGGGCGTTAGTGGCAAATTTTTTAAATGATTGTCTACCAAAATAGCCATGAGAACTTAAAATAGAGCATGTTGTTTCTTGAAAAGGAGAAATGAAATCTAAACGAACAATGATAAAACATAAACCTTAAAAATCCTGGATTTTTAGAAAATTAAATATTTTCAATTTAATAACCATTAAATATGAGTGACTTAAAGAAGGAATCTTCGCAAGCTGAAAATGGATCAAAAGCTAAAAAGCAGAGTAAACTGAGAAATGTTTTAAATCCACTAATGATTATTTTTGGTGCCCTCATTGGATTTACTTCTGGACATTTACATAATGTTTATGGAATTTTGCTCTTTTCGATTTCAATTATCGCATTAGGGATTATCCTTTATCTTTATTATTTCAAAAAATAATACGTCATTAACTTGGGATTTATGAGCCTAATATAAGTATTTGAAGGATCTGCCACTAACGAGCCGCTAATCGAAAGAAAAATTAACATATTGTTGCTTTGCAAAGGGGGCACCTTTGGTGTGCTTAGCGGCCGGGTGTTAGCAAATACTTTATTAATTATTTGACCATGAAAAAGATTTATTCCCTCTTTTGTATCTTTTTGATCTTTTATCCTATTGTCATTCATTCCCAGTCATTAAATTGTCTTTGGTTAGATTATTCTCAATGCGGTAATTCTTATACAAATAATTCTTGTGTTGATTTAAACGGCAATAGTATTGTAATGGGCTATTTTTTAACTATTAATATTCAAGGCACTTCATTAATCTCAAATCCTCCCAGTAAATTCAATATTTTCATAAGTAAAACGGATTCCAGTGGCAACCTGTTATGGTTAAAACATGTGGGAGAAGGTAATGAATGCGAAGGAAAATCCATAATAACAGATAGCCAAAACAATATAATATTTACAGGCTATTTTCGTGAGCAAATAACCCTATGTGATTCTACTTTGGTTACCAATGATATTGTTGGAGAGTTTATCATGAAACTTGATCAAAATGGAAATTGCTTATGGATTGATTATGTTGACTTTACCGGCTCTTTCGGGCCCATACCCTTAGTTGTTGACAACCTGGATAATATTTATATGCTTACCCCAGGAAATACTACAATTAATGGCTTTTCAACAATTGGCAAAACAGTGATAACGAAATTCAATCAGCAAGGCCAGGTAATTTGGATGAAACCGACAGGCATTAATATGCTATATCTCCCATCAAATGGTTCTGATTACATGGTAATGAATTCTAATAAAATTATTCTTGGAGGATATTATAAGGATACGATAACTTTTGCAGGCAACACTTACATTTCAGGAATTGAGAGGTGGCGGGCTTGCCGTCCTTCATGATTTTTGTGTCGGCGGTGATCTCGAAGGTGCGCTTTTCCTTGGTCTTGTTTTCGGTCGTGATGGTCTTGGCGGTCGTATCCACAGCAGCCAGCTTGCCGGAGAACCTCGTCGCCTTAGCCTTTGCGGGCGCAGCCGCAGAATTCGTGGCCTTGTCATCGG
>CAISYK010000004.1 GCA_903889605.1 uncultured Bacteroidota bacterium | reverse complement strand
TTACATGCATTTCAGGATAAATTAGCAGAATTTGAAAAACGCAACGTAGCTGTTGTAGCATGTTCAACAGATACAGAACAGTCGCATTGGGGCTGGCTTCAAACGCCAAAAGCACAAGGCGGAATTCAAGGTGTAAAGTATCCGATTGTTGCGGACACTACAAAAACTATTTCTATGAATTTTGATGTGTTATTTGGTGAATACGAAATTGATGAAAACAATGCATTGCTGGCTACCGGCCCTATGATTGCTTACCGCGGCTTGTATTTAATTGACAAAAACGGCATTATCCGTCATCAATTAATTAACGACCTTTCATTAGGACGCAGCGTTGACGAAGCATTGCGTATGGTTGATGCCCTTCAATTTACTGAAGAAAACGGTGAAGTTTGCCCTGCTAACTGGCATAAAGGCGATGATGCCATGAAAGCTACTCATGGTGATGTTGCTGATTATTTGGCAAAACATTAATTCTGCTATTTTAATAATAAGAAATCATCCCTTATTAGGGATTTACACAACCACTAAGGTAACTTGTAAATCACAATGGTTGGTCTCATAAATAAATTATTATTTTTCCATTTATGAGATCAACTATTTGTTTGCTTGTTGGTTGTTTTTTATCCTTCAATGCTTTAGCCCTGCAAACTGATTCTTTAAACAAAAAAACTGCTCTTTTTATTGGATTTGGTAATTATGAATATTTGCATATTGGTATTTCATATTCTGTCAAACAAAAGCATTATGCTGAATTAGCGGTTGGAATAAAACCTTGGGCATTCAACAAATCAAACTACCAAATGGCTTATTTTTGTTTAGGGACAATGCTTTCCGAAACGAAAACTTATAAACTTACGCCCAGCATTCATCTAAAATGTATCATTTGGAGTTTCGATAATGAATTTAATAAATTTGTAGTTCTGGGAATTAATCCTGAATTTAGAATAACAAAAAAAATCAAAAATCAATATACATTAAGCCTAAATGCCGGAGCACTTTATAATAGTCCATTAACCTATAAACGAAAAACTTATGAGGAGGTAGGCTGGCCTAAAGAGTGGCAGCCTTCATTCAGTGTGCAATTTTTGTATTTTATAAAATGGTAAAAAAAACTATTTCCTTTTGTTTTATCTTAGTTTGTTTCTTTTCATGTGAAAAAGTTACATACTATCCCGATAATCAAATAGTATATGCACCGACAATAGATATAGCTCATAGAGGCGGCCGGACTGACTCCACAAGGGAAAACACCATTCAAGCTGTGATAAATGCCCTGCCTTATGTTGGCGGCATTGAGGTAGATGTTCAGCTCAGCAAGAGCAGAACCGTTTGGTTAAGCCATGATTATAAAGTTGAAGATTGTAATGGTCCGCAATATTGTTTTTCACAAACGTATGATGCACAAATTGAAGCCGTATCTTCTTGTAATGGAATAAATATGGGTTATTCTAAATTTGAAGAAGTTTTACAATACATGGCTCAAAACAACATTCGGAAATATATCAGTATTGATTTAAAAGGATGGCTGCCTTGTGATGGAACGGCTTTGGATGTTGAAGGAATCATGAAAGTAGAAGCAGAAGAAATTATCCGATTAGGAAAAAAATACAATCTGTCGGCTTTCTTGCTTTTCGAATCAGAAAACATTTCCATTCTAAATTGGATAAGGGCAAAGGATAGAAATGTTCAAACTTATTACACTTCCTATGGAGATTATGAAAAAGGACTGTTAGTAGCGCTTGATAATGGGTTTTCAGGGATTTCTTATAAATCATTTTTTAATGATGTACTGGATGCCGATAAAATTAAATTGCTGCATAAAAAAGGTTTAAGACTTAATGCCTGGAACATTCCGGATAGCGCACACGCCGATTTTTTAAGAGAAATTAATGCAGATTTTATTCAGATAGATCTTTAATTATTTGTCTTATATGAAGCATTATAACATTTTGGAGGTAATTATATTTTTATATTTGCGGCTCCTTTTATAATTATGATCAATAAAACATTAAATATTATTTTACAACAAAATCTTTAAAATTCAAAAAACAATGAACAAAAAAATCCCAACCATTATTAATGCTGTATTAATTATTG
>CAISYK010000003.1 GCA_903889605.1 uncultured Bacteroidota bacterium | reverse complement strand
TGATGCACGCTTGCGATACGACTTTACTGAATTTCTGCCTGTTTTACCTTGCATCTGTTTTTGATTTTTACTCCGCTAAGGTAGGCTATATCTCGATTTGTTGGTTATTGAGGAAACTCTATATAGATCAGAGGCTGCTTTTATGTGAATGGTGCCGCCATAAGTATGCTGTACTCTAAAGTCGCCTGAAATAGGTTTTTTTATTACGCTATGGCTGAAGTTTCCATCAAAAAAAATGAAAGACCATTCGCCGTCGCTTTCAACTTCTTTGATAAAAGGCTGTACTAAAAATGCCTCACTTTTCAGCAGGTTATCAATTTTATTTTGATGAACTGTATAATTATCTGGAGTAAGTATGAATGTGTTTTTCGCACCTGCACTTATGCATGGCTTTATTATAAGCTTTTCGCTTTTTAGCTGCTTACAAAATGAAGGAAATTTAAGCGTTGTGTTTTTTTCAGCGAAAAGTGTTGGTATAATACTCAGCCCTGCATCTTCTATGTCTTTTAAATAATGTTTGTTGCTGTTCCATTTTATTATTTCATAATGATTAAGCATGCGTATATTTAAGCTGCTGAGCTTATCAAGCCAATTGTAAAAAGCTGTAATATTTTCATGATAATCCCAAGGAGCTTTAATCAAAACCAAATCATAATCTGTCCAGTTAACATTTTCGTTTGTCCACACTTCTCTATGGATATCCAATCCTTTTTTCTTTAAGAACTCTAATAGAATAACGTCTTCATCTTTAACAGTATTTGAAGTATATTTTTCCTGAATATTATAACAAACGTAAGCTGTTTTCATAATGTTTTATTTAGAAATGGTACAATAAATATTGATAGTCTAATCATTCATGAAAGTATAGTCGGAAAAATATTAACTGTATTCATGATTATCTTAAATACCTATGCTGCGCAAGAGTGCAGCGTAGATCCTTTTGCCCCTGCAAAATATTGAAGCCACTTCGGCTTCGCTCAGGATAAACTCCAAGCCCGCCCCTTTCCTTTTTCATGAAAGGGGAACGCCCGAATAAATTTTAAATTTGTGGGTTATCAATATTTAAAATTAAAATTGAGGGCAATAAGTTTTTAATTAATAATTTCAAAGGCATCTGCATCTAAAATAGCTGGAAAAAATTTCCTAAAAGCAGTTAATTCTGAATAACTTAATGTTATTGTTTCCGCTGATTCTTCGTGTGCTTTAGTTTTACTTATTACTTCACCTTTTGCATTTATTACTGCAGAGTCGCCGGAGTGATAAATTTGGTTGCCGTCATTTCCTAATCTGTTTAATCCAGCGACATAACATTGGTTTTCAAGTGCACGCGCAAGCAATAATGTTTTCCATGGAAAGCTGCGTATTTCGGGCCAGTTGGCAACATAAATAAGCAGGTCATATTCATAATGCGGATTTAAATCTTCTTTACTTTCTCTAACCGCTTTGTTCCTGCTCCATACCGGGAAACGTAAATCATAACAAACCAGAGGGCATATTTTCCAGCCTTTTAATTCAATAATTATTTTATTCTGTCCAGCGCTGTAGTGATTGTCTTCATGAGCCATCCTGAACAAATGGCGTTTGTCGTAAGTGAAACAGCTGCCATCGGCATTGACCCAAACCAGACGGTTAAAACACTTTCCATTTTCTTCATAAATAAAACTGCCGGTTACGGCACACATTTTCTCTTTTGCTTTTTCTATCATCCAGTTTACTGTTAAACCATTCATTGGTTCAGCAAATTTTTTTGGATTCATACTAAAGCCTGTTGAAAACATTTCCGGAAGTATAATTAAATCAGTGCTTTCAGCAATATCATTAATTTTTTGAGAAAACATATTAAGATTCATTTCTTTGTTTTCCCAATGTAAGTTGGATTGTATGGTAGTGATTTTTAATTCGTTCATCGGAGGCTCGTCTCTTAATCTTTCCCCTTATGGGAGAGTCAGCATGTGAGTAATGCTGTTTGCAGTGATTTTATTGTTCTTATTTCCTTTAGCCATTATCGTCAGCAACCCTTAAGGGAGGCTTTGATGGGCTTATATTTTATTTAATATTTCTGCGGCCTTTTCTAATGTTTCTTCTTTTTTTGCAAAACAGAAACGCAGCACTTTATTATCAACGGCATTGTGATAAAACGCGGAAATAGGAATAGATGCAATACCAAATTCCTTTGTCAGCCTTACTGCAAAATTTGTGTCTTTTTCCTTGCTGATCCCATTATACCGTAATAACTGAAAATATGTTCCGGAGGAAGGCTCCAGAGTGAATTTTGAATCTTTGATCAACGAAATAAAATAATCACGTTTCTTTTGATAAAAAATCCCAAGCCCGGCATAATTTTTTTTATTTTTTAGAAATTCTGCTAAGGCATGCTGTATCGGAGTATTGCATGAAAATACCAGGAACTGGTGCACTTTACGGAATTCGGCCATTAGTTTTTTTGGCGCCACACAATAGCCCATTTTCCAACCTGTAGCATGAAATGTTTTACCGAATGATGAAATAATAAAGCTTCGTTCGGCAAGCTTTGGAAATCTCGCTACGCTCTGATGTTCATATCCATCAAAAATAATATGTTCGTATACCTCATCGCTGATAATAACTATCTCAGTACCTTTTGTGAGTTTCTCAAGTTTTGCCATGTCTCCTGCAGTCATAATGCTTCCTGACGGGTTGTGAGGAGTATTAATAATTATCATTTTTGTATGGTAATTAATTACCTTCTTAACCTCCTCCCAATCTATTAAATAATGAGGAGCTTTAAGCTGCATATAAATTGTTTTGCCTCCATTCAGCTCTATTGCCGGCTGATAACAATCATAAGCAGGTTCAAAAATAATTACTTCATCTCCCTCTCTAATAACCGCAGAAATAGCTGTAAATATTGCCTGTGTGCCGCCAGCGGTAATTGTAATTTCTGTTTCAGGGTCATATTTTGCCGAATATATATCTTCAGTTTTTTCTGCAATAATCTCTCTAAGGCTCATCAATCCAGCCATTGGAGCATATTGATTACAGCCTTTTAACATATATTTATTTACCAGGCCGATCAATTCTTCACTACAGCTGAAATCAGGAAAACCCTGGGAAAGATTGATTGCATTGTTATCTGCGGCAAATTTACTCATCACAGTAAATATTGATGTGCCGACATTCGGCAGTTTGCTGCTAATTAAATTTGGATAATTCATGTGTGAAAGTTAAAATTTAAGGTTTCAAAATACAAATTTTAATTTAAATACAGCGGTAATTTTATTTTTTTAACAATGAATATTTTTATATCTCTGCCTGGTGTACTTCCTTAAATTATTTTGAACATTTTTTTATTAACAATCATTTTTTTTGTTGTCATTACAATGCTCTAATTTTGTAAGGAAATATTTTAAAATAGTCAATAGAAGATGTTTTATAAAATAATATTTTTATTTTCGATTTATTTATACTGCTGGTTAGTTCCTGTCATACATTCATCCATCGTAAGAGGCTTTAATAGCGCATATTATGACAGTGCTGAAAATATTTCTTTCGATTTTCTTCCAGCATCAGTACCTGGTGATGAATTGGTAATACATACCGCCTTTACCATTTGTTACAGCGAAAAATACGAGCAGGCAAAATGGGCGGCATATCGTTTAACTGCCGAAATGTACAGTAATAATGGGGAGGAACGGAAAAATAATTTCAGAATAGATAAAGATGTTGCCTCCGGCTCAGCGTCGCCGGATGATTATAAAAAATCCGGGTACGACAGGGGGCACCTTTGCCCTGCAGGTGATATGGGCTGGAGTGAACAAGCAATGAGTGAATCTTTTTTTATGAGTAATATGAGCCCGCAGCTGCCAGCATTTAATAGAGGAATATGGAAAAAATTGGAAAGTGATGTGCGCGGATGGGCGGAAAAAAATGATGAAATTTATGTTGTAACTGCCGGTGTTTTGGAGGATAGCCTGGTGACAATCGGCTCAGATAGGGTGGCGGTTCCGCGTTACTTTTACAAAATAATTTTAGACTACAAAGCTCCTGAATATAAAGCTATTGCTTTTGTTCTGCCTAACAGGGGCAGTAAACAATCAGTTTTTGATTTTGCCGTAAGCATTGATTCTGTTGAACATTTGACGGGAATTGATTTTTTTCCTGCTTTGCCGGATTCTATTGAGAATTACTTAGAATCGCATGTAGAAATAGATAAATGGGAGTGAAAAATGATTGTTTTTTCTGAAGATTAATATCTAAAGGTACTTCGCTGAAGTTTTGATATGCATATAGGATATTCCTTTTGAATTTAATGATGTATATTATGTCGGATTATGTATTCACTTTTAGGCGATACAGTTTCATGTTCTTGAAGGAGTAGGATCATTTTCTTTAATTCTTCTTCTGCAAATTTGTTCAACTTCAAGTACATTTGGTATATTCGAAATATATATTACTTCTGGAACATATATATCAGGACTGTTTTTTTTACTGACCATTTTGCCGGTTCTTAATTGAAGATAAATATCTCCTTTTGATCCATTGTTATTTATTTCAATATCACCTGAAAATTGTTCCCAATCTATAGAGCGGATATTTTTACTTTGGTAGAGCACTAATCTTGTTGGGGTTCCAATAAAATAGCCG
>CAISYK010000002.1 GCA_903889605.1 uncultured Bacteroidota bacterium | reverse complement strand
GAACGAAAAAAAATGTTGAACCGGTGATTGTTTTTTCTTTTCCCACTTATTGCTGCCAACGGTCAAATATGCGATGCCGCGCATTGGCCTTTTTGAGCGTGTCGGCAAAGGTATTGCATATTTTATGTTAGCAGCTGGCGTTTCTTCTTTGGAGAGTGGGTGTCTATAACTGTAGTGTCAACTTTAAATGTCCGCCAAGTCCTTGTTGAATTATTTTCATTAAGGTCGAAAGACGAATATCTGACGCGTTATTTTCTATTCGTGAAATGTAAGATTTATTTGTTCCACATTTGTCTGCTAGCTCTTCCTGTGTCAGTCCCAATTTCATACGTGCTTCTTCCAATAAAACACCAAGTCGGAATGTTTCAAATTCTTGCTCCCAATGTTCTCGTTTTTTTGCACCCTTTTTGCCGTACTTTTTGTCTAAGATTTCGTCTAAGGTCGTGATGTTTTTATTTGCTGTTTTTTTCATTAAAATATTCCTCCATTATTTTTAGCGCTTTTTCAATTTCTTGCTTTGGTGTCTTCTGTGTTTTCTTTTGGAAGCCGTTTCCAAGTACAATAACATTCCCTTTGTCGAAAAATGAAAATATTCTGAAAATATTACTACCAACTTCAACACGTATTTCGTAAAGTCCTTTCGTTCCGGTCATATGTTGAAAATACTTTTCAGGAACTTGTCGAGTCACCTTGATTAATTGCAATGTCCATTCGATTTTAGCCTGAACGCTATCCGACTGCTTGCTATAAAAGTCAAGGAAGTATTTTTTATACGCTATTACTTGTTTCTCCGAATTCACAAAACAAAGTTAACTAATTAGACAACAGTTTCCAAATAATGAAAGGTATATTTTTCTGTCTACCTAAAATTTCGTTTTTTTTTCATACGCTTGCTGCTAACGGCAAAATAAACGATGTGGCCAATTTCGTAAACGAAATTATCAAATTACCAGTGGCAAAAACAAATAAAAAATAATTTTCTTCCGCTGTGAAATGTTTTTGCCACGACCAATTTTTATTGCGAACTCAAATGATAAAACTTACTATAAATGGCCATATAGCTTATTTGATGTTAGGCACAGGGGCATTATTTCTATATTGGGGGGTAATACCCAACAGTCCTCATACATACTGGTCTACAAGCAAACTTTTAAAAACTCTGCGGTCATAACACCTTTCAGTCCTCATACACGAAGGTCTTAAAGTGGAATTTAAAAAAACCTGCGGTCGTGACACTCTAAAGTCCTTTTACATGCAGGTCGTAAAGTGAAATTTTAAAATCCATGCAGTCATAACCCGGTATAGTCTTAATACCTTTTGGTCGTAAAATAAAGTTCTAAAAGCATTCCGGTCGAAACACAATATGATCGAAATATGCAATTAAATCATTCCCTATGATGACTGCTGTCATTCCTTTTATTCTAGGCACGAATTAATTTTGCGCCTATATAAAATAATATTCTTTTAACATGAAAAATACTCTTAAGTTATTCGCAATTTCAATTGTGCTGATTTCAAATATTTCATTTGCACAAAATAATAGAATTTATGATGTAAATACTTTTACTGAAATTAAAGGAGAGGCATCAAAAGTTGTGGAAATTGTTCGTTCGAAAGGAATGTCTGGTGGAATTCATGTAATACTGAATACTGGGAAGGAAAGCCTTTCAGTTCATTTAGGTCCCAAATGGTATTTGGATAAACAAAGTGTCCAGCTAAAAATAGGTGATAAGATAGAAGTTAAGGGGTCAAAAGTAATCATAGATGGAACTCAAGCTATTATTGCTAGAGAAATTATTAAAGATGGTAACACACTAAAATTAAGAGATACAAATGGAAAACCTTTTTGGTCAGGGGAAAGGAAGACGTTAAATCTAATTGTCAATTGTTTTTGTCAGCAGACTTTGAATTTTTAGAAGATCATTTATAATTAAAAAAAACGAATATGAAAGGCTTTATTAAATTTATGACCAATATAAGTGGGAGAATAATCCGAATATTAATAGGGTTATTTCTGATTGCGTGGGGAATATATTTCTCTGCAATTACCCCAAACTGGATTTTAATAATCATTGGAATAATACCATTCTCTGCCGGAATATTTAATTTTTGCCTTGTAGCGCCACTTTTTGGATATAGCTTAAATGGGGATAAGGCGAGGCATCAAGTTGATGTTAGTAACAAAAGTTAATTAACTTCAAAAGGTATTGTCCTACAGTTTTACCTAGGTTTTAACACAAAGTACTAAAAAATAATATTTTTTTTTAATTTTCAGAAATTATATTGTTGAACGGAAAGTTTTTGTCCGTTCGTTTTTTTTGCCCTTGTGCCTAACGGGCGGCTATGCG
>CAISYK010000001.1 GCA_903889605.1 uncultured Bacteroidota bacterium | reverse complement strand
TTAATAAATAAAACTAAATTTAAATTTCAAACAAATTTCAGAATGAAAAAAACTTTATTAGTTGCCATCATTTTTTTTAGTTTAGCTTATGGAGCAAAAGCTCAATTTCTTCAAACATATACAGGTGACAATTTCTCAGGAATAAATGGTGCAGCCCTGCAGCCTGCTTCAATTGCTGACAGCCGTTTTAAATTTGATTTAACTTTTATTGGTTGGCAAACAGGGCTTTCCAGCAATTTTGGCGCATATAATACTAACGTGATTTCAGGTTTCCCTACCTCATTTAAATACTATAGAAAAAGCATAGGCAAGAGTTATTATTATAATAACGATGAACTATTATTCCTTTCTTTTATGCTTACTATAACTCCAAAAGATGCAATAGGATTTACAAAAAAAACACGGACCATTTCCAATCTTGATGGTGTGGATCAGGACATGGCGCTGCTGCTTTTCAGTAATATGGATAACGCATCATTGTATAACAAAATGCTTACAAGCAAGAAGCTCAGTTACCAGCAAATGAAATTCAAAGAAACTGATCTCACCTATGCACGAGTTATAAATGATGACAAAGAATCATTTTTAAAAGCTGGTTTAACTTTAAAAATCTTAAACGGGGTGGAAGCAATGGCCCTTTACAGTAAAGATGTTGAAGTTACGCCGGTTAATGCAGCAAATGTTCAATTTAATAATACTCAATTTGCATACGGGTACTCCAAAAATAACAGCGCAGGGTTCAATAATAACATTGCCTTCGGATTAGATTTAGGAGCTGTTTATGAATATAGACCTGACAATGGAACATTTTTTTATGACATGGATGGGAAGAAAGATCTGGTTAGGCGTGATTTAAATAAATATAAATTTAAACTCAGCGCTTCCATACTTGATATCGGCAGAATAAAATTCACAAAAACAGACAACAGCGGTGATTTCACTGCTAATCAAACTGTTTCCGGAACCGGGGCTGTTGCTAAAAATGACATGACAGCCATAAATACTTTCATTACAAGTTCCTTTCAAACATCAACAACCACCAATAAAACATTTAATATGAACCTGCCAACGGCATTGAGCATACAGGCAGATTATCTTTTTCATGAAAATATATATTTTGGATATATGTCATACATCCCTATTTGGTTGAGAAGCGATGAAGCGAAAGTACATAACATAACAACAAATGTGTTATCCATAAGATATGAAAAAAGGAACTTTGCAGTAGCAATGCCCATTTCCCTTGTGCGCAATGGACAGGTAAACACTGGATTTAATCTTCGTATGGGGCCAATTACTATTGGTACAACAAATTTATCCTCCTATTTTATTGGAAAAAGAAGACTATATGATTTGAATTTTTATGTTTCATTACGCACCTATCTCGCTTATCCTGCACCGGCCGACAGGGATGGAGATAAAGTATCTGACAAGATGGATTACTGCCCAACAGAGCCAGGATTGCTTAGTTTGGAAGGCTGTCCGGATTCAGATAAAGACGGTATTGCTGATTATAAAGATTATTGCCCTAATGCGGCTGGCCCGGTAAAACTTAATGGCTGTCCGGATACAGATGGCGATGGTGTTTTGGATTATATGGATGCCTGTCCTGACGAAAAAGGATTGGCCATTAATAAAGGCTGCCCTGATAGAGATAAAGATGGTATTATAGATGTTTCTGACCGCTGCCCTGATGTTCCGGGAATCAAGGAAAACAATGGCTGTCCTGCAGAACCTATACTTTGCTGTGCAGACAGCGATGGTGATGGCATATTAGACAAGTTTGACGATTGCCCTGAACTTTTTGGACCTCTTACAAATAAAGGCTGCCCTGCAGATTCCACTGCTATGTACAATCAGAAAAAAATAAATGAAGAAAAACAAAAGAAAGTAATTGAAAAAAATACTGGTAAAATAGATATTGAAAAGGATCAAAAGAAACCAGTTGACACAGGAAAAGAAAACACAGAAAATAACGGCAAAAACAAAACAGTAAGCAAAGAAAAGCCCGCTGATAAATTAAAGGGAAACATTAACCCGATTGATACGACAACCGTTATTGACAGCCCTTCGGCAACTGTTTATTTTGATAAAGATGAAATTACAGTGACTTCTCACTATAAGCGCGACCTAAACAAAATAACTGCTGAATTATTGAAAAAACGCACATCAAAGCTTCTGATACAAGGCCATACAGATAATGATGGTGATGATGAATATAACATTAACTTATCGCACAAAAGGGCAGAAGCTGTTAAAAAGTATATCATTAACAGAGGAAAAGGATATATCGATGCTAAAAGAATAGAGGTATTATTTTTTGGAGAGAGGAAACCTGTTATTGATAATTCTGATGAAAAGAAAAAACAAATCAACAGGAGAGTTGAACTGAAAATTATTCCATAAAATTGTTCAATGTGTTTATATAATTGGTTTTACAAAAACAAATATCAAAATTATCGGCAAGCATAATTTGACAGTGCTCAAGTCACATTGAACCTGTCGAAATGTTTGCGGGTTTTCACAAGCAGACGGCATTTCAAAATAAATATTTATTAAAATAATATCCCGCAGTTTTCTGCGTATTGGTTATTTATTATTCATAAATCACATGGACTTTTCTTCAAGAAATTATAAGTATTACAAAGAGGTTTTTAAAAATGTTCAAAAGCCATTTGCCTTTGTTGATATGGATATGTTCAACTTAAACATTGAAAATATTATAAAAAGGGCGGGAAATAAAAAAATAAGAATTGCTTCAAAATCAATACGCTGCCTTGGTTTGATAAAAAAAATTCTTTCCTCAAATTCAATTTTTCAAGGCATAATGTGTTATCATCCTTTGGAGGCCGTTTACCTCAGCGAAAATGGTTTGGATGATTTGCTGATTGCTTACCCTATTTATTACGAACAGCACATTGCCGCAATTTGTAAAGAAATAAAAAAAGGAAAAACAATAATTGCAATGGTTGATTTGCCAGAACAGGCAGAACAGCTTAACCGTATTGCTGAACAGGAAAACTGCATACTGCCTGTATGTATGGATATCGATATGTCCAGTGATTTCGGCAGTCTGCATTTTGGTGTACGGCGTTCAAAAGTTTCAACAACCAATGAGGCGATGGAATTATTTCACCAAATTAAAGAATTAAAAAATTTACGGCTGGATGGAATAATGGGCTATGAAGCGCAAATTGCCGGGGTTGGAGATTTGACAGACAGTCGCGTTAAAAATTTTGTAATACCTCTTTTGAAAAAAAGTTCAGTAAAAAAAATCAGCCGATTAAGATCTGAGATTGTAAAAGGAATTCAATCAGAAGGTCATCAGTTAAAATTTGTGAATGGCGGAGGTACAGGCAGTATAGAGACAACTATAACTGAATCATGCATTACAGAAGTTACAGTCGGCTCAGGGTTTTATTCTCCTGGTTTGTTTGATGATTATTCGAATTTCCGACACTTGCCAGCAGCAGCATATGCCATTGAAATAACACGCAATCCAATCAATAATGTTTACACCTGTTACGGAGGAGGATATACAGCTTCCGGCTCAATGGAGAAAAATAAAATCCCTAAACCATACCTGCCCGAAGGAGCAAAACTTATTGAAACAGAAGGAGCTGGTGAAGTGCAGACTCCAATTGTATATAAAGGAATTGAAAAATTAAAATTAGGTGATCCTATTTTTATGCGCCATGCAAAAGCCGGAGAATTATGCGAACGTTTTAATTCATTATTATTAGCTGCAGATGGTAAAATTATTGATGAAGTAAAAACCTATCGTGGGGAAGGCAAATGTTTTTTATAAGTATTATTTGTTTTCTAAAGGACACGTTTCAAATTAATCTGTTTAGGTGGAGTAATTATAAGTGGAACGGTTTCCGTAGTTACAGAACTAGTATCCAATCCAAAGGCTTTTGCTTCAG